>DATBXH010000856.1:0-8619 GCA_036514375.1 Bacteroidales bacterium
TGAGGGTGTATCTGCTGAAACTCCAGCTTAACGGGAGGGATTATTTACCGAATAAGAACCTTGGATTTGCGAAAGCCGATCATTTTGTGTTCGGATACGACTGGAAAATTAACGACAATATCCGGTTAAAAGTGGAACCCTATTTTCAGTACTTGTACAACGTACCCGGCATCCCGGACAGTTCCTATTCGATGATTAATTTCTCACAAGATCTGGCTTTTCATAATGCCCTGGTTAACAACAGCCAGGGCCGTAATGCAGGAATTGATTTTACACTGGAACGTTTCCTGAAGAACAATTTCTACTATATGGCCACATTCTCACTATTTAGCTCAACTTATAAAGGAGGAGACGGAATCTGGCGCAGTACAAGATACAACAAAGGGTATGTGACGAATTTGCTGTTTGGAAAAGAATTTTTTATTCACAAAAACAGGTTATTGGGGATGAACGGCAGATTAAATTTATTGGGAGGAGATCACTATACACCATTTACGGCCGATGCGGCGAATAAAAGTGTAATTTACGATGAATCAAAAGCCTTTCAGAAACAACTTCCAGGCACTTATTATCTGGATCTGACGATAACCTATCGCATCAACAAACTAAAGTATTCAGGGGTATGGGCTCTGCAGGTGAAAAATATATTAGGCACTCCTTCCCGTAATGGTTTTTATTATAATTACAAAACCGGCAAGGTGGTGGAAGATGATATTACATTTGTTTTCCCGGAACTGAGCTATAAAATTGAGTTTTAAAGTTTATACTCCCAGCAAAGCATCGCGTCCCGCTGCGTCAGGCTGAGGCAGGACGCGATGTCAAACCTGATGTAAACAATACACTCGTCAAAATGGTTTGTATAACAACACTATACTCCATAAAAAATGAATGCCATTAAAAGTCTGAATCTGCTGGTTTCTTTTCTGCTCGAACTAATGATGCTCTGCCTGTATAGTTACTGGGCGTATCATTCAAGGGAAATCGTTGTAATGAGATATCTGCTTGCCGTTTTGGTGCCGGTCGCTGCCGTTGTATTATGGGGTATATGGGCAGCTCCAAAGTCGAAACGAAGGTTAAAGAATCCTGCTCGCAGCGTATTTAAGCTGGCACTTTTGCTTCTGTCAGCAGTACTTTGTTTCAAAGCAGGACAACAGTCATGGGCCATTTGGTTTGGAATCGTTACGCTGCTCAACGCAGGTCTGGCTTTTGCCCTTTCGCAGGATTATTAACGGCGAAACATGGTGTCCATCATGGGCAGGCTACCATAACATTTACCTCTTGCTATGAATCATCGGTTAATTGCCATTGGAGATATTCACGGCTGTTTCGATGCCTTGAAAAGTCTGATCGAACATAAGATCGGACTTACTAAAAATGATCGGCTCGTTTTACTAGGCGACTATATCGACCGGGGAAAACAAAGCAAAGAAGTGGTAGATTTTATCATAGATCTGCAGCAAAAGGGTTTCGATATCGTTCCGTTGATGGGAAATCATGAAGCCATGCTGCTTGTGGTTCTGGAGAATGAGAATTATTTGCCGTTGTGGATTCAGAACGGAGGTAACGAGACTCTCCTCTGCTTTGGCCTGCATTCATTAAAGAACCTCGACCCAAAATACGTTGCATTTTTCAAAGGTCTGAGACTATTTTATTCGTATCATAACTTACTTTTTGTGCATGCAGGGTTTAATGATGCGTGCGACAACCCTTTCGAAGACGAATATCAAATGCTTTGGACGCGTAACGAAGTTTATACCCATCCCTTGCTAAAGGGGAAAACAATTATCCATGGGCACACGCCGATAACCATTGCGCAATGTCAGCAACTTATAGCCCTGAGGAAACAAATCATAAATATCGATACCGGCTGCGTTTATCCATACAAGGGGTATGGATGCTTAACGGCATTGGAACCGGATTCTTATACCCTTTTCTCCGTTTAGACCCGTTGTTGCATGTTTAACCACTTACAATTTACGACTTTCAGCCATCCACCATTTTTCTTCCGGATAGAAGGCATCGATCCTTACCGATTCTCCAATACGCGGTGTGGTAGTTTTTACCTGCAACTCCCGGGCTTTTGCCAAAACACGGGTGATGGGTTCTGTCCATGGATGAACGGACAGTTTAAACCGTCCCCAATGGACCGGCAGCAGCACTTTGGCTTTCAAATCAACTGCTTCCTGCACCGTCTGTTCCGGTGTGGAATGAATATAGGGCCAGTATTTTCCGTATTGCCCTGATTCGAGTATGGCAATATCAAACGGACCGTATTTTGTTCCAATCTCAGCAAAGTGCGAACCATAACCGGAGTCTCCTCCGATGAAAATGCGGTGTTTTGGAGTGATTAACACAAATGATGCCCAAAGGGTTTGGTTCCGCTTGAATCCCCTGCCGGAAAAATGCCTTGCAGGAGTAGCCACCATGGTTATATTGGGAGCAATCTGGCAACTTTCCCACCAGTCAAGTTCTGTAATGGAAGATGAAGCCACTCCCCAGTGTTCCAAATGCTGTCCGACACCCAGCGGTGCTAAGAACTTATCAGTTTTCAATCGTAACTGCTCAATCGTCTTGTAATCGAGATGATCGTAGTGGTCGTGGGTTGAAATTAATACATCAATGTGGGGTAAATCGGAGGCATTACAGACCATCGATCCCGGGAAACTGGTTACTCCTGTCCATTGCACCGGCGAAGCCCGTTTGCTGAGTATGGGGTCGATCAGCAATGCGAGTCCTTCGGTTTTGATGAGGTAGGAAGAATGTCCCAGCCAGATGATTTCCGTATTGTCATTGGGAATCTTCCCAAAATCAGGCTTTACTGTGGGTATCGTATCTTCAGGCCGGGTATTGGGATGCTTGGCTAACATTAATCTAGCCATTTTACCGAAGCTGGCATCCACCATCACCGGTGTTTCCTCCCGATTATGGAATACTCCACCGTTATAATTCGGAGATTTTTCGATTTTGGAAAGACGCTGATCCTTCGGTTGCTGCCCGAACGATTTTTGTTGCATAAACATAAAGGCAAACAGCACCAGGGCTGGTACCGACAAAAGAAATATAATCATTGCTTTTTTCAATTACTGGAATATTGACCGTAAAATTACCTTTCACCGGACAATGGATAACATCCAAATCGGTGAAACGTTGCAATTAACCGGTAATCTCAGGAATTAACAGTTTAAGGCCGGAGGCCCGAAGAGAACGACATAGCGGGACACTACTCCGAGCACAGGGTGGACTGAACCAATGTCCGGCAAAAAACCTGATGAGAACTGTCCGTTGATTTCGGGCGGACGCTTTGAAGAGGACATAAAATAATCGTTAGCATATTACCCGTGTTTTTCTTTATTTTCGCAATAAATTATTGTCTTACTTCAGGAGTAGCTGTTACATAATCATGGAGAAAATCAACCCCGTCATTCACGAAAGCTGGAAGGAAGTACTCAGCGATGAGTTCGATAAACCTTATTTTTCGGCATTAAAAAAGTTTCTCATCGAAGAAAAATCGAAGTACGAGGTTTACCCTCCCGGCAGCCTTATCTTCAATGCTTTTAACAAAACACCTTTCGATCAGGTAAAGGTGGTATTGTTGGGTCAGGATCCATACCATGGCCCGGGGCAGGCGCACGGATTATGTTTTTCCGTTCCAAACGGTATTACTCCTCCCCCATCGCTCGTGAATATTTTTAAGGAGATCCATGACGACCTTGGATTGCCCGTTCCCAATCATGGAAATCTGGAGGCCTGGGCCAGGCAGGGTGTGCTGTTATTAAATGCAACATTAACAGTACAGGCCAACAAACCGCTATCTCACCAGAACAAAGGATGGGAGATATTTACCGATCGTGTCATTCAGGTTCTTTCGGAGAAGAAAAAGGGACTGGTATTTCTGCTGTGGGGACGCAATGCCAAGGCAAAAGAAACATTAATTGACGGCACGAAGCATTTTATTTTGAAAGCAGCACATCCATCGCCATACTCGGCTGAGTCCGGATTCTTTGGCTGCAGGCATTTTTCCAAAACGAACGAAATACTCGAAAAGCAATCCTTGTCGCCGATTGATTGGAGGATATGATTATAAACGATGCCGGAGGCATTGCATATTTTTAGAACAATTAAAATGGGATATTCAGCCCCAGTCAGGAATAGCCGTCAAGATAAGATTTGGAGATTATTGAGAAAGAACCCAGTATGGCCTGCCTCGACGTCAGGCGGGGTTCCATAATTGTAGAAAAATGAGTGTGAAAATGATTTATCCGACGCACGAACCATCATGAGAGAGATAATGAACAGGGTTGCGTCGAAAAGGAATTGTCTATGCAGAGGCATCGCATTCCGGCGCATGAAAGTTTAATCTTCGGGCAATGCGTATTCGTGCGCCGAAAAACCTCTTAACCTTATTATTACTACAATTATGCAACTTCTACAAAGTTGTCTTTTAACCACTTAAAGATATTATCCTGACGGCTATACCCCTCCGCTGCTGTACGGATCACCTGTAAACAATCGGCTATGACATTTGACCCTCCCTGAGGTCTTTGATTAATTTATAACTTACAAATCAGCATTTTAAATTTCAAACCCCACCGGCGTGAAATGTGCCAACAAAAAGAAAAGCAAAAAAGTATTTACTTTAGGGTGGTTTAGTCGCTGTGGTTCTAATTTCAACCAATACATTATAAAGTCCAATGAAAAAAATAAATTATACTGTTTTAATCTTTCTGATGCTGTTCGGGTTAACAACGTGTACCCCGTCCAAATATATCGTTGCAAAGCAATCAGAGATAATGAAAATGAATTTGGACAGATCGGCTACCAACTACATTCCTATATCCGACGAGGACCTTACTAAATCAAAGATTCTGGATTCGGCATACAACCTTATCATATGGAATCGGTTTTCAAACCTAAAATTGTATATCAAGTCATTGGAGGCATCTAAGATTACCACCTCTGATTTATACCTGGCTAAAACGCTTTTGTTCATTATACGGAAAAAATATGACGATGCAATGGTGAGTTTAGGCAACGTGAAAGAATCGGATTATGTATTATTAAGAAGATTGTTATCCATTGATCTTACGTATGAGACTACCAAATCGGACGAAGAGAATAATTACAACGAACTGCTGAAAAGATACCAGGATTTAATTGACGCGAATCCTGACAATGTCATGCTCAATAAGATTGTATTCATAAGAATGAGATATTTACGCTATAATTATTAGACTGTTAAAACTTAAAGCCATGCGATTATTTGGTATTTCAATTATTGTGCTCATTGCTGTTTCCTGCTCCCCCACTAAAAGCCTTCAAAACCATTTAAACCTATACGAACTGCCTATTGGATATATACATGATACCAAGGAAATAAATTGCCACAAATTCGACTCATTGATTATTAACTTAAAAAATAAACCGTTAGATAGTGTACTAACGGTATCCTTAAAACACAGACATGTTCGTTTTCTGGTTTTTTATGTAAGTAGAGATATTAAAATGAATATAGAACTTGGTGACGACGTATTAGAACAGCCATATAGCGAGTTTTTTTTAAGTTCGTTGAAAGAGGAAAGTAAACGAACCGGGTGCTTTGCGATAAGTAACAAGGCGGCCGGCGATTCGTTGTACACCCTGGACATTACTATGGATACCTGCAAAACAAATGCAGATTATCAATACCAAGAAAGTGATTTGTTATCTTATTCTAAAATGAAGGTCAACTTCTACCCTTCTGAAACCTATATACATGTTTTTACAAGCCTAAGACGGGGAAGAACATTCATAACCGAAAAGGCTTATACATTCAAGCGAAGACAACCATACCTGGTTACACAAAATAAAAATATGTCTCTTGACGACCTCATGTCGAATATGGTTGAATCCCTCTCATTAAGCACTAAAGAATGCGTCGAACGGATCGTGAACGATGTAAATCTTTCTATTACAACAAATATGTTCCGTTTCAGGCAAAAATAGTCCGAGCCGTCATGGTGTCCGGTTAAGGATTTCCCAATTAGCCATATCATGGCAACCTATTTGTAGCTTCGATGATTCATCATGGACAATTTTCATTCTACGCCGCCTTAGCTATAAATAGGTCACTCCCATGGAGCTAAAGTTTCTTATCCTGATGGCTGCGCCCGGCCGGGGTTGAATAATTGTCTGATTGTTTATTTGCTATAGACATTTGCCCCCGCCTGACGGTGAGGCTAGCTCGCTGAGGCCTTGAAGGTTGAGGATATAATAACGTCAGCTCGATATAATAAATCATTAAAAATAAGGTAATAAGGTTGTTTTTCTTCGGAAATGTGAGACTACTAAGGTTGAAACACAAATTAAAATAAGGTTTTTAAAGAAAACCTTAGTAGAGCTTAAATGCGCTTGATGTTGACCTTATTACCTTATGTTTAATTTTTTATGACAAAATCTTATGTCGAACTCAGGTTATAATAGCCACGAGGGATGAAATAACGAAAGGTAATACATGTTAAATGTTGCTGATAATGAACTAAAAAATAAAAGCAGATAGTGAATAGTCTGCTAACTTTTTGTACATTAGGAGCGAAAGAATAAACAGAAGTAAGTATGACCAACAGCAGAATCAAAGAATGGCTGAGGCACCCGCTGAAACCGGTTGGGTTTTCAACTTTATTGAAACAAATCACGAATTATGGATGATCAAAAACGAATAAGAAATGAAGAGCTATATTTTTGTGTTAGCAGGTGTACTGGCATTGCAGTCCTGCCCTAACAACGATGACAATTCAATCGAAAATTGCACGAAAGGCGGAAATACATTTAGCAAGCAAACAGGTACCAGTTTAATTTTGTCGAACCAGCAATGGTATCTGCAAAGGAATGGTATTGGCGGGGGAAGCATTCATGTCCGGCTATCCGGGTCGACCAATGGAGATAGCGCAAAGATAGCATGTTATGGTGATGGATTACTGCACTATCCACCCATTACATTAAATGCCAGCAAAGAATTTGACGAGGACTTTGAAATTTCATTTACCGGAACAGCGGTTAAACCGGGTGATATAACCGAACATACAATCGTTACCGTATATAAGGGTACGGATACACTCCAGGTTAAATTAGAAAGCTGCGCCTTGCGATATTAGATCGATGGTTTATTTGCTATAGACATCTGACACCGCTGAGGTCATTCCTTAACACATCAGACGCATTCCAGAAGAATGACATGTTTATGGAGGAGCCGTACGGGTAAGAACATTGCGGGGAACGCTACACCATGAGATGGGTATCATCCCGGAGGGATGAAATATTTACAGAAAATGATTGGGAAGAAGAGTAAGCCCCCTGATGGAATCGCATAATCTTCAAATATGCTAATTGCCGGTTCATCAAAAAAATCTTGACAAGGGTTAGCTATCCATATAATTTTACTTAAAAAATACACAGTTATATGGCAAAACAAAACCAGACCAAGGACAAGAAGTTATTCAAAACAATTGCAGTAATAGCCATTTTTTGTGGAATTGCTTTAATTTTAACAAAGTTTCTTTTGCCGGACAGCGGAGATTCCGAATTCTCCGGAAAAGGTTTGGGATTTTCTATAACGCTCGCAGGAAGTGCCGCTATTTTTTCGGGTATTTTAATCCTTCTCCTGAAGTCTTTTAAATTCATTTATGGTTTAATTTCCGTATTTCTTGGATTAATTGTAGCAGGTATTTTTTACACCAGGACGGGTTCCGATATAGAAGTTGGAGCTCCCCCAACGCAGATTCATGAATATTTACAAAAGGACTCCATGCCTAAAGACACATCCCGCCTCAGTGTTGATAGTTTACGAAAGTGATATTACCTGCAGGATCCCAACCTTACGCGACATAATGGTAACCCGTAGTTGAATGGTATTATGTTATATTCTCCATATCACGCAGGCATGGCATTGCAGACCAAAAGCTACAGATTGCCCCGGCTTGACATGAATTCTTTGGCCCGGACTTTCACGAACAGGGCAGTAATACACTGCTATTGGGGCAGGAATGAAACCTGAAATCTTAGCTATGTTATTCCGCAAGAAATATATACTTTTGAACAAACCTGCTTTTCAATGACTACCGACTACGAAATCCGGCTTGCTGCATTCGACTGGCTAAACCAACAGGAGGCTGTTTGGGGAGATGTGCTTTTTTTGATTGACTAAAAAAATGAATATTTAAAACAAACAGGATGGCAGACGTTCATTCACCGGAAACAAGAAGTTACAATATGAGCCGGATCAGAAACAAGGATACAAAGCCGGAACTCATTGTAAGAAAATATCTGTTTGCCCAGGGATTCAGATACAAACTCCATGATAAAAGTTTACCGAGGAAACCCGATATTGTACTTCCAAAATACAAAACTGTAATTTTTATTTATGGTTGTTTTGGCACGGGCATGAAGGATGTAAATATTTTGTTGTGCCGAAGATAAGAACAGAATGGTGGTTAAGAAGAATTGAAGGTAATAAACAAAAGATTCTGAAGATTCGAATGAATTAATAAAATTTTACTTGAAGGTTTTGGTTAATTTTGTCTGTATACATTTTTGCTTTATGAACGCATATAAATCTCAAAAATGAATATGAAGTTGACAATTTCT
>DATBXH010000857.1:0-6253 GCA_036514375.1 Bacteroidales bacterium
CTCCCTCTATGCCAACCCATTGCTCGCGTGTGGTTACATTAATAGATGTATAGCCCTCCGATCCTGCGACCGCTGGGTTTAGAAGGAATCCATTAAAAGTATACTGACTGTAAGCAGGTTGTTGTTGAGCTATTACAGGCGTAATGGTCATGAACACGAGCCATAGCCATAAGATTCTAATGACACTCCTGGTAAGGAGCAGAAGACCCGATGTATAAGCTCTTTTAATCATATCTTTAATTTTAACGGATTAGATTAAGGCTCCCCATTAAAGGTTTTGAGCCATCTTTAAGATCGATTACATAAAAATATGTATCCATTGGGAGAGGACGTCCATTCGAAGCCCCGTCCCAGCCTTGTGGCGGATAATTTTTCTCTGCTTTGTAAACCAATTGTCCCCATCGGTTATAAATTGCCACGCTTGCATTAGGATAATTGGTGAGGATATCGATCCGCCAGGTATCATTGTCGTTGTCGTTGTTAGGGGTAAAAGCATTGGGTATTAGTTTTTTGATTACATTCTCATTGCAGGGAATTACCAATACGGAGTCAATGAAGGAACATCCATGGATGTCAGTTAGTCTTGCCCAAACTAAACCCGATTTCGCGTTTACACTTATGGTAGGAGTTGTTTCACCTGTAGACCACACATAGGAGGAAACCTCCACTTTAGGATCAAGGATAATGGATTGCCCTTCGCATACCATTGTATCTTTACCCAAAGAAAATACTGGTTTGGGATAAACTGATAAATAGGTGCTATCTTCGGCTTTGCAGCCATTGGGTAATATTACTTTGGCTTTATAATAACCTGGCTGGCTGATCAGGATACTTGAATCGGTACTTCCTGTGCTCCATTGAATAGATTGGTAAGCAATATTCACATTTAATTTATAAGCCTCTCCTTCGCAAATGCTAATGTCCTTAGCCAGATTTAAATTTGAGTTGGAAACAGTAAGTGTATAAATGTCACTTGGATAATCGGACTTCTGTGAGGGGATGCCACATTTGGTTGCTACTTTATCAGTTATTCCTGTAATTATTACTTCATATGTTCCATAATTTTTGCTGGGTACATTAATTTGTACATTGTCGGTAGCAGTAGTGTCGTTCTTTTTAATATCAAAAACTACAGTTTGGTTTGAAATGATCGGTTGCAATCCTGTTTGAGGTGTATAAATGATCTGGTAAGTCACTGTAATTTGTTTCGAGCCTTTCAAAAGTACAGGTATTTCATGTGTGTTATTTGTTAAATTACAGATGTTTTCAGATGTTGGTCCATTCCATGCGACCGAAGGTCGGTCGGCAACTACTACGTCTAAAGTCTGAATATCCTCTCCAGGATCACAACTATTCGTAATATTTTTAGGCATGCTCTTTTCATGAACCCTGATGGTATATTTACCTGTTTTGATCCAATGTATACTAATGCTGGAGTCTGGATAATATACATGATTTGGAGGTGGTAGTAAAGTTAGAGGCGTTATTCCATCGCTTTTTAGCAACTCGTACCCTGTGGTGTTACCATTAAGCCACCATTTGAAAATAGAAGGGTTCATGAAAGAAGCTAAAGTTCCCCAATTAAATGGTGAAACTTTATAGGGCATGATACTCCCAATAGAAACATATTCGATATCCTCTCCATTTTCTTTTTTACTTGTAAATAAGCCAGATGTAGCTGTAACCTGAGCAAGGGATTTAGCAGAACATAGCAAAAGCAATAACCAAAGAAGCACTTTTATGAGCTTCCAATTTTTGTGTTTTTCATGGAGCTTCTCCATCTGGTATATTAAACTCACAATAAATATCTATACTACAGTCAAATTAATACTTCTTGGAGATAATTTTGGCTAATCGGAATATGTACAAATACTATACGGACTAATTGTGATGAGTTTATCCTTATTGGGGTGATTTATGCTATCGCTTTGCGATGAGATTTGATATTCTCTTTGCTAAGAACCTGACATTACGCTTATAAAATAAATAAAAAAGCCTGTCTGGTTTAATACCCGGCAGGCTTTGAATTACAGACACTCCATGTTTTAGAGTATCATCCTATTTATTTTATTAATTTGAAGTTTATTGCAACTTTTTGGTTCATGGGGATAGTCATGTTTTGCTGACCTGTAATAGCTACGTTTATATCAAGTTCCATATTGGCTTTGTCTGAAAATATCGTGCCTGTGGAGGGATCAAAATAGATATCGTCTGTTTTGATGCCGGTTCCATCCATGGCGATGTCCATGCCTTGCATATTCCCTTTCCCTGAAATTTGTATGTTTGAGGTGCATAGTAGTTTATAAAGACTTTTTCCCTCAATAGTTTCTTTTGAACCGAGTGTATATTCGGATTTTATTTTAAATTCCAGTTTACCAACAGGTGAAGGAACTGAATCAGTGTGTTCTTTTATCCATTTGTCTCCAGGGCTGATTGGTTTTTCAGGAAATTCGCAAAATATTGTACTATTACTCATATTGTCCAAACCGGGGATTTTATTTTCACTTGAATCAGCTTCTAATTTTGTCCTGGATAATATATTACCAAATTTATCCAGGATAAATTTGGTTGAAGGTCCCACCTTTCCTTTATAGGTCATTGTAGTGTCCTTCATAATTTTACTGGTAACACTGGCATCCCAGTTCGAAGTAATGATTTCAATTTTACCATCTGGCATGACCTCTGAAATGGTATTTTTAACAGTGGCCTTACTGGACATACCATATTTCATTTCCTGACCGCCCATGGATTGAGTCATATCCATGGTCATGTCCATAAGGTAGTTATATTCCTGACCTTTGGAAACTTTAAAGGACGGTTTATACTCTTGCGAATAGACAATGCAAGAAACCAGGACCAGAGCAAGACTTAGTGTTGTTTTTTTTATCGCATTCATTGTTAATAAGATTTATGGTTAATAATCTATTTATTTTCAATTAATTGGTAATGTTTGTTGTCATTGACGATTCTCCAGGCTGTTTTATAAGCTAGCGTTGCTATTCTGGAGGCTTTAACTGTATCAATTGTGTTAGGCTTATCCCGTACAGTATGGTAATCGTTATGCAGGCCTGCAAAAAACATAATGAATGGAATGTTTTTATGATAAAAGCTGCTCTGATCGCTTCGATCCAGGAATTCCATTCCGTCCACCTGAATCTTAAATTTAACTTCTTTGTTTTCTTCTTGGGCTATTTTGGTAAGGTCAGGAGATAATGCACCAGCCTCAAGATGTAAAGTATCAGGATGCCCTCGTCCAATCATATCCATATTGATCATGGCCACTGTATTTTTTAGAGGAAACAGAGGATCTTGAACATACGCCCTGGAACCGAATAATCCTTTTTCTTCTGCCGAAAAAGCAATAAATAGTATTGAGCGTTTTGTTTTTGCCTTTGCAAAAGCTTCGGCTACAGCTAATAAACCGCTAGTCCCGGAAGCGTTATCATCAGCACCATTGAAGATATAGTTTTCGCCTTCCTTATGTTGTTTCATAAATCCAACATGATCATAATGCGCTCCAATTACCAGGATTTCGTTTTTTAATTTTTGGTCCGTACCTGGCATGAATCCTAGTACGTTACAAGATTTAACGGGCGTTTCAATAGTTGAGACTTTTAATTTTATATCAATATCTGGGAATTCTCTGGATAAAGGCTTTAATTTTTTGTTGATATTTACTTGTATGGATTTTAAAGAATCCATGCTTCCGAATAACGTTTCAGCGATCTCTTTACCGACATGTATCAAGGGTAACTGTTGCTTTTGAGAATCTTTTAGTACCAACGGAAGTGCGTCTTTTGGAAAACTTTTATAGAGTGAAGGCCAGGGAAATCCTCTTGGGTTTAACATGAGGTGGTTCAAAGGATCAGTTACTACAAGAACTCCTATGGCCCCGTGCTTTAAAGCATTCTCCATCTTATATGATAATGAACCGTAATCAGGATTTTTACCTTTAAAGACAGAAGCAGAGTCCGTTTCATTAGGTATGTGCCTCAAAACAACTACAATTTTATCAGTCACATTCATTCCTGAATAATCATCATAATTGTACTGTGGAGCTGTAATACCATATCCTGCAAAAACCAGGCTGCCTTCTACACAACCACTTGCGGTGTTTTCGAAAGGTATAAATTGGGACTTTATGAGCAGGGTTTTAACTTCTCCGTGATTTCTGATTTCTAGCAGATTGTCATCACCTAACCCAATTGTAATAAGAGGTACGGAATCCAGATATGATCCATTAACAGATTGAAGCCCGTCCTTTTTGAACTCTCTGACAATATAAGCTGCAGCTGTATCCAAGCCGGCACTGGGCGTATTTCGTCCTAACAAGGCATCGGAAGCTAAAAAATCGATATGTGTTTTTATTCTTTCAGGGGTAATTACTTTTATTCCTTTAGCAGGGGTAGTCTTTTGGGCTAATCCGGACAGGTGAAAATTAAACAGAAAAAATAATCCGGTAATTGAGGTAACAATTTTTATTAGATGCATAATTTGTTATATTTCAAATAAAGAAGTTAGATAGTTCGATAAAACGAAAATAAGAAATAAATCAGAATGTTGAAGTTAATCTCAATGATATTTAGAAATTTAATTCATTAGGCGTTAAAATAACAACCAGCCTTTCCCGCTGAGGGAGAAGGCTGGGTAGTTAGTGAAGTTATCAAATAACGTTTGATAGTGTTTGGTTAGTGACGGCAATTATTAAACGGGGTAAATGATGTTTTATTTTATTAGATGTTGCTTAATTTCTATACCCCCAAATGTTTTAAAAAAATAAAAGCCCGGGGTTTTACCCCGGGCTTTTAGCATTTCATTGATTTATATGATTCTTATAATAATCTGTTTTTAATCATGTATTCGGCAATCTGGACGGCATTTAACGCAGCGCCTTTTTTTATCTGGTCACCCACACACCAGAAAGTAATGCCTTTAGGATTTGCGATATCTTTGCGTAAACGTCCGACATAAACGGGGTCACTGCCTGCGACAAACAATGGCATTGGATATTTACTTGTTTTAGGGTCATCTTCAACCACTAAACCTTCTGCTTTCTGCATTGAAGCACGTACTTGCTCAACCGAAAGTTCTTTTTCAGTTTCAGTCCAAATTACTTCGGAGTGAGCCCTATATACCGGGACTCTAACAGTGGTCGCACTTACGGCAAGATCTGCATGCATAATCTTGCGTGTTTCGTTATGCATTTTCATCTCCTCTTTTGTGTAATCATTGTCGTAAAAAACATCGATCTGAGGAATCAGGTTAAAAGCCAGTTGGTATTTGAACTTCTCAACTTTTACCGGGGTATTTTGCATCACCTCTCTTGTCTGGTTCTCTAATTCCTGCATAGCAGCTGCACCGGCACCGCTTGCTGCCTGATAAGTAGCTGCATGGATGCGTTTGATGGGTGATAAGTCATGAATAGGTTTTAGTGCCACCACCATGATAATGGTTGAACAATTTGGGTTGGCAATGATATTGCGTGGCCGGTTTTTACAATCGTCAGGATTAACTTCCGGTACAATTAACGGAACATCACCATCCATGCGGAATGCACTTGAATTATCGATCATAACGGTACCATGTTTAGTGATTGTAGAAGCAAATTCTTTTGAAGTACCAGCACCTGCAGATGTAAGAGCAATGTCAATGCCGTTAAAGTCGTCATTATGTTTAAGCTCTTTCACGGTTAAGCTTTTTCCTTTGTAATTGTATATGGTACCTGCACTGCGAGACGATCCGAAAAGAACAAGCTCATCGGCGGGAAAATTTCTTTCCTGGAGTACCTTCAAAAATTCTTGTCCAACCGCTCCGCTAACTCCAACTACTGCGACTTTCATGATTTTTCCGTTTTAAAATATTAGGAGCGTAAAAATACTATAAATGTGAAAATAGATATATTCTACAACATGTTTTTTAAAAAATTTATATTTTTATACTTGGATTAAGTAAAAGATTCATTTCGAATCTTTTCATTGGAAGTTTTAGAAGATTACAATTTTTTAACGGATTATTCGTGGAGATTGCTTGATTAGCAAAATAAGCATGGTTTGAGGAGTTGTTCTGGAAAATTATAATCCGTTATAGCAAAGGAGAAAAATATTTATTAACCAATAGACTTTATATAAGTTAGAATATTATGCATACTTAATTTTAAAATTTGAAAGGGAACAAGCTAATAACATTGCTAAGTCACGGAAGTCATCTTTAAATACACGTATTTCATCCTTGACTATTTTAAAAACCTTGCATT
>DATBXH010000858.1:0-4839 GCA_036514375.1 Bacteroidales bacterium
GTTTCATCATCCTGCCATTAGATATGTTATCAGGAGAAACGTTACAAAAAATTTCTGATTTTTTTGTAACGTTTTTTTGTCTTGATGATCCAATGTCCAAATGTTAAATTAAAACTTTTCACTCATGGTCGAAAAAACACTTAAAGGACTCGTAGAAGCCCAGACTATTCTGAAGTTTACCTTTGGCATCGTACCCATTGTTGCCGGGCTTGACAAATTTACCAATCTGCTTACCGATTGGAGTCTGTATCTCAATCCTTCATTATCTCACCATTTACCTTTCTCGCCCCATGCTTTTATGATGATTGTGGGTATCATCGAAATCATTGCCGGGGTTTTGGTTTTAGTTAAAACAGAATTCGGAAGTTTTCTGGTTTCCGCGTGGCTTGTTCTTATAGCGCTCACCCTCCTTGCCAGCGGAAAATATCTCGATGTTGCCGTCCGTGATCTGGTAATGGCTATAGGCGCCTTTATTTTAGGAAGAGTGACGCTCGTTCTTAAAATGGAGGGGTCTTCCGGTCACTAATATTATGACAGAATAATATTAGTGAGTTTCATATTAACCACATAGTACTAATTTAATTTATAAGTCTTTAACCCCAACCCCTTAAAAAGGGGCTATAACTTGCGCTTAGCTAAACCCAAGTTTCCCCTCCTTTTTAAGGAGGGGCAGGGGTGGTGAAATAAATTTTAAATTAGAAACAATGTAATTATTTGGAAACTATGCATTTTTTCACCGAACTCATGTTAATATATCTTCTGTCCAATGTGCTACCAAAAAACTACATATCCATAGCCGATATCTTTCTGTTCCTAAAACAATTAAACCCTTTGATTGTTTTGAATTTACCCTTAGGGACAATCTGGTCCTTAAGGGTACGTTTTAATCTTTTTCCCGAGTTATGTGTATAAATAATTAATAAAACAATAAAAATGAGTGAATACACTGTAAAAGTTCTCGAAACAAACTATGTTACACATGATGTAAAACGTTTTGTGGTGGAAAGACCCGCAGGATATACCTTTATACCCGGGCAGGCAACGGATGTATCGATAAATGTGCCGGAATGGAAAGATGAATTGCGCCCGTTTACGTTCACTGGTTTGAATGATTCGCCAAACCTCGAGTTTATGATCAAGACTTACAGGGATCATAAAGGAGTGACCAATTTGTTGGGTCAGGTCGAAAAAGGAGAAACGCTGATTCTTCATGATGTTTTCGGAGCCATTCAATATAAAGGGAAAGGCGTGTTTATTGCCGGCGGGGCAGGGATCACACCCTTTATTGCCATATTTCGCGATTTGCACCGGAAAAATGAACTTCGCGGCAACAGGCTGTTTTTTTCAAACAAAACCCTATCCGATGTGATCCTGGAAGAAGAACTGACAAAGATGCTTAAAACCGATTTTGTGAAGATATTTACCCGCGAAAACAGGGTTGGACTTATGACTGGCCGTATAGATAAAAACTTTCTTCAGGAACACATCACGGATACCCAACAGCAGTTTTATGTCTGCGGTCCCGACCAGTTTGTGAAAGACATCACCGGGCTTCTCATCCACATCGGAGCATCACCCCAGGCTGTTGTGTTTGAGGAATAATCATTTACACACATCCTATCGTAAATAATATTCAAATGATAACGAATCATACATATAACATGACAGGTCATATGTATGACGTAACAGGTATTAAATAAGACACGACAGGTATTAAATAATACATGACAGGTATTAAATAAGATGGAGCAGATATTAAATAATATAGAGCAAGTATTGAATAAGACACAACAGGTATTAAATAAAACACAACGGGTATTATATAATACCCGGCTTATATGATGTCTGACATAACCTGTCTAATACAAAATTCGACAGATACTATACCTTGGAATAAATTTATGATAAATAAAAAAGGCGCTGGAATAGCGCCTTTTTTGTGTTGTATGCAGTCCTGGTTACCTCATCAAACTTCCGAGAAAACCTCCGGTTGCAACTGCTATTATTATAACAAGTATATATATACTTATAATCACAATCACTAAAATCCCCATAAACCTGTAATGCAGTTTTAAATATCTGAAACCGTTATTTAATGCTGCAGAATCCCTTGTTCTTAATCCATTTGCTATGTTTTTCGAAAACATGAGCAAAAAATAGAGTGGAAAAAAATAGATAGCAGCCAGGATGAGCATAGGAATCAGGGCTAAAGAAGAATACCCGGTTGCCTGCATTCCTCCCATCGATCCGGCAACAAGAATAGCGACAAATAAGCCAATGATCATTAATCCCATGACGATAAATCCAAGAATGGAGATAAACATGGTCCATTTACGCGTTTCGTTGAGACTTTCAATACCAGTATTGTCCAATTGGAAATCCGGGTTTGTTTGAACAGAAGTGTCTAAAACATTTTCCATATCAGGTTCGATTTAAGGTAAGTAAAATAATAGTTGGACAATAATACTATAAAAAATGAATGTTTCAAACCAGGATTGGGTATGATGATTAAAATATTATCCGAACTATTATTCCTTTATAGGAAATTTAATTTTGAAAAAAGACGAAAATCTCGTAATTTTAATATAAGACTTACAAAATCAAATATTTGATCGCATTACCTGCAAAAATTTAGACAATATTTAGCAACCTTTTATATAATAATACGTTAAAGCACGTATTGAATTCAAACTTAATACTTAAACTATGAAAAACAAATTAAATTTTTATGTTATTGCTGTAATGTTGGTTATAGTAGCAGTTTCGTGTAAGAAGAAAAGTGGAGAAGAAGACATCACCTCTCTTCCTTATGCCAATGAGTCGGCGAGTCAAAGTAAGTCCAATCTTGAAACTACAGGACAAAGCATGGTAACCGAGTTAAGTAATCTGGCAGATGTGCAAGGTGTAGGTACTGCGCAGAGTTTGTCTTACTTTCTTGACATGTCAGCTCCTTTTACTATTTCTACTCAAAGCGCAGTTATTTTTTCGTCTGTTAAAACTGCAGCCACGAATGGCGCGAATAAAGATGTAAAAGGTGTATACCGTTTCCTAACAACAACCGTGGGTACTACTCCTGATACCACTATTATTCAGGTTTATAACAAGAATAAAGGAATTTATACCTGGAATGCCAGCCTTAAAAAATGGGATAAAACCGCTTCAAATGATAAGATTGAGCTTGTTTTCCCATCTACAAAGACAGGTACAACAAACGACGCAAAATTTGATTTCACGTATCAAAGCAAAATGGTAAGTTCCTCCTCTGCCAGCCTCAATGGTGAATTACCCTTGTCTATTGATGCTGTTTTATCCGTAGGTAGCGATAAGATTATGGAGTATTCATTTACTGCTCAATATAACAGCGATAATACTCCTTCCTCCGTAAGTACATTCCTGGCTTTGTATCCGTTTAAATTTGAAACAACGGTAACTAACAATTCGTCAACAGCCTCCGTAAGGTATTTATTCACTGACGATACAAAAACAATTTTCGATTTTTATGTTGATGTTAATGGCAGCTTAAGCCAAAACAGTGTCGCCAACAGTACTAATGCTGAAGATGTGATTAACAATGCCAATGCTTATTTTCAGGTATTCAACATCAAACTCGCCGGACGCATTGATGTAAAAGGTTTATCTTCGAGGATGAACGAAATTTACAGCAACACTGAAGTTGCAGATTCAACAATCAACAAACAGGAAGTTGCCGCCATGAATCAATACATTGCATTAGTGCTGATGTATGCCGACACGAAACAAAAAATTGCCCAGGCAGAATTCTATCCCATTGTTGAGACGGAAACATACTCATATGGAAATGAAGTTTATACTTATTATTATTACGACAGTGATATCCGCTTTATTTTCACGGATGGATCCAAAGGTTCTCTTGAATCCTATTTCGGTAATGGATTTAAGGATGTTATAACTGACTTTAATACTCTTTTGGTAAAGCTTAATAATAACTTCGGGCTTGGTGCAGGCCAGGTAACCTATACAGGTAATTAACCGGAACTCCGGCTGATATATTAGATTGACCGTCTGGGTGGATTGGTGAAGATGAACAGCATGTTGATTTTCAGTCCAAAAGCCAGGCGGTCAGTTTTTTTCCAAAAAGCCGTAACTTATTTGGTTATTATTTCATAAACCGATGTTCCATATCCTCCCCAATTTCCCAGGCCATCGCCACTGATATTCGTTTTTACTTCGTGAAAAGAAGATGCGAAAGGATTTGCCCCATTCGACACTTCGTTCTGATATCCCTGCCAAAAAGCAAAATTTTGTGCATCCATCGTGCATATTTTGACCATAACCGTATCATCACTGGAGAATAAAAAGTCTTTCTGGTTCAGGTTAAGGTACGACTCCGGTCCCTTATCCAGGTGAAATGTAAATTCCTGCCCATTAAATAACTTGTCGTCGAAATTCGAGATCAGGGTGGGATAGAAGCCTTTTTGTTTACCAAGTATCTTCGTGTACATTTTATAATAATTTTTGTCCACAGGATCATGTAACCTGACCAAAATTTCTCCCAAATCAGGTTCATCAGCGCTTGGTTGAAACCAGAGACTATCGGCTTTTACAGGATCAGGAATCGTGGTTGAAGCGGTAAGTGTAATACTTCCGTAATTAACTGTGAGTTGGTAGGTTTTACCGGTCTGGCCTAAAAGCTCAGTCCCCTGGTAATAGAAAGGAGGAAATATATTTTCATCGTACATAAGCGTCAGAATTTCCGAATTGGTACCATCCGAAACGGTGACTTTTGCCTGCCTTAGTACCAGGTAAATAATATCAGTGGAGTCTATATTTACATAATAAGGTATGTTGCGGGTAAGGAAA
>DATBXH010000859.1:0-2071 GCA_036514375.1 Bacteroidales bacterium
CTTATGCCGGATTTAACGGACTGGAATCCATTGGTACTCCATGGTATGATGTTATCAAAAAACAATTGGTAGAATACATTAAGAATGAACATCTTTCCAAAGTAACCATAATCGGACATAGCATGGGTGGTAACTTAGCCATTGATGCAGCAGCGGAATTACCTGATCAGATAACAGGACTTATTCTTGTAGAATCTATTCCTTGCATGCGCGAATTAATGATGCCGGACGTTCCTGCCAGCAGTCTTCAATATGATAGTCCTTATAATAATCAAATACTTGCGATGTCAGATGAAGATTTCAGAAAGATGGCCACCAAAATGTCTCCATATATGACCAATGTACCATCAAAAGAAGAAGAGCTCACTAATTGGTCCATCAATGCCGACAGAAAAACTTATGTATACGGATATACCGATTTATTAAAACTTGATCTGAGAGATGAACTCTCCAATATCAGTGTTCATACACTTATTTTAGGTGCGTCTTTTCCAAGCAAAGAGATTGAAAAAGCCAACCTTGAGAAACAGTACGCTAATTTGAAAAATAAGGAAATACTCAACGTGGAAGGCAGTAAACATTTTATCATGTTCGATCAGCCGGAATGGTTGTATACTCAAATAAATAAATACCTGCAACAATATGCCCGATAACAAAAACCTTTTCGAAACCATTCACAATGATTACCATGCTATGGTATTGCAAATGTGTTTGGGTTTTATGAAAGGCGATTTGGATTTAGCCAAAGATTTGTCGCAGGAAGTATTTATCAACACGTGGATAGCATTGAAAAAATTTAATCATGCTTCCAGTCTGAAGACCTGGATTTATCGGATTACGGTTAACACTTGTCTGAAGTACATCAGGGATAAAAAAAATAAATACCAGATTCCGATCAATGAAGAACACTCCTATCTGAAGGATGAATCTATTCATGACTCGGATACGAACCATCAGTCATTATACCGGGCCATTGGTCAGCTTAGAGAAGTCGATCGGTTGATTATGATGATGATTTTAGACGAGCTTGAATACGAAGAGATTTCAAAAATCATAGGAATTAGTGAAGGGCACTTAAGAGTTAAAATCAGCAGGATAAAGAAAATTCTTAAAAAAATAATGGACAATGAATAACCAAATAGACAACCTGAAAAACCTGTGGCACGATTCCAGAAATAATGATTTAGATAAACATACGGATACAGGCCAAATCATCGGAATGGCGAAACGGAAAATGAAGAGTACCATTAGAATGCAACTGGGAACGATACTGGTATTACTTATTACGCTTGTAATCCTCACGTTATATTTCTTTTATGTGGCTAAATTCAAACAAACCACAAGCCACATCGGAACATTCTTAATGATTGCTGGTGTTTCCCTGAGAATAATCATCGAATTAGTCAGTATCTATCTATCAGCAAGCATTCATATGAGTGAAACTACTTTAAAAACCAACAATGCTTCATTGGTCTATTACCGGTTCCGAAAAAGAATTAATGGCCCCGTTACAATCGCCATAATCGTAATCTACACCATTGGCTTCTATTTGCTAACGCCCGAATTTAGATTCTATTTTAGTAAACCAATGCTGGTGATGATCGATTTGTCTTACATATTTTGTGCTGCCATACTTACCTGGTTCGTTCGGAAAAAAATTAAAAAAGAAATGAACATCTTAGTCAAGATTCTTCAGATTCAAAATGATATAAACGAAACCAAGGAATAAATTCAGACCTGAATCCAAAAGAATCAAACACATGCTGGCACATGTTGGCGCGGATTTGTAATCCATGCCCTTCCTTTACTAAAAATAGCGCGGATTGCAACTTTTTCATGATAGTGAATAAATTGCGCTAGCCTTTGTAGTAATCTTTGTTAGGTTGTTATATTTCTTTTGGCTCCATAGGAGCGGCCTCTTTGTAGTAAAACCGGAAGAAAGAAAATCTTTTCTTCGGCGCACGAATGAGCCTGGCCCGGAGAAATCTCTCCTATGCGCCGAAAATCGAAGCTCTTGCAAAGAGACGTTTCTTTCGACGCAATCCTATTCATCACTTTTCTCATGCCCGTT
>DATBXH010000860.1:0-3013 GCA_036514375.1 Bacteroidales bacterium
ACTTGAATATGAATCTGGTTTGGAAGAAAGAAATGAACTCCGCATTCACCGTTCCTTCAAAAAGTATTACTGACAAAGAAGTAATTACGCGTGTGCTGAACGGGGAAAAAAATTTATACGAAGCCTTGATGCGTAAATACAATCAAAGGCTTTACCGTATTGGAATGTCGATTATTAATAACAGTGAAGAAGTCGAAGATCTTATGCAGGCCACATATATTAAAGCTTATGAGCATCTTGCAGACTATCAGTTTAGATCGGAATTTTCAACCTGGCTCATCAGGATACTGATAAATGAAAGCCTGCAACAGAAGGTCAGGGCGCAGAAGACCCAAGGACTTAACGGATTTGATTATACAGAAGAACCTAATGCTGAATCTCCTCTTCAAAAAGTTATGAATAACGAACTAAGAATTATACTTGAAAAAGCACTGAATCAGTTGCCCGAAAAGTACCGCCTTGTGTTTGTAATGCGCGAGGTGGAAAGCATGAGCACCATGGAAACCATGGAATGCTTAAATATCTCAGAATCGAATGTAAAAGTAAGGTTGAACAGAGCAAAGGAAATGCTGCGTTCCTCGATAAGTGAATTCTATAAAGTTGAGGAATTATACGATTTTCATCTTACCCGCTGCGACAACGTGGTTAAAAATGTGCTTCTGCACATCCATAGATCCTAATTTGATTTCACAGCTTGTTTTTTAAGTATGAAATGATTGGAGAGGGATATGGCAAAAGCTAATGCAACGAAGCTGCTCAGGATAATAAAACTGAAATGAAGGGTTCGCAATTCTGCTAAAAATCCCAGGAAAATGGGGCCCACCATAAATCCAATGTTGGTGGTGGCCGCAATTATCGAAACACCGTCATTTGTTTTAATACCGTCTACTTTGGATGCCAACCGGAAAACTTCAGGAACAATAGCCGAAAAGCCAAGACCCACAATGATAAAACCGGAAAGCGAGGTTGCCCAGAATGGGATCAAAACCAAGGCAAAACCCAATAAACTTAGTGACGATCCTAAGATAATTAACTGCCACGATCCAAGCTTTTTGCTGATCCAATCGCCGAAGAAACGACCGGCAGTCATGGCTGCCGAAAAACCCGCATAGCCAAAACCTATGTATGTGAGATCGATTTCGACAATTTTCTTTAAGTACAAAGCACTCCAGTCGGCAATAGCACCTTCGGATACCATAAAAATCAAGCCTATGGTAGCAATTATTATGAGGGGTTTAAAGTTGGTTAAGGAACGTTTTTCTTTTGGCACATGCTCTCCCCTGATTGTAAAATACTGATCTCTGAGATAAAACTGGGTGCTAATAAGTATTGTTACAAGAATCCCAAGATGTATTAATGGGCTGTGCATTTTAGCTGCGATCAGGCTCCCAAGTAAAGCCCCTACCATACCGCCAATGCTAAAAAAACCATGGCTCCCTGACATGATATAGACATGATCAGCCTTCTCAACTGTTGCGGTAAGGGAATTAATGGAAATAGACATGGTACAACCAGCCATTCCGAAGAAAAATAAGGCAAGACACAATTGTGTATAGTTTACGGCTAATAAAGGAGCGAAACCGGCAGCACTATATAAACATACGGCATAAAACGCCATCCTGCCAACGCCCAGTTTGTCAACAAGCCAGTTGCTCACAGGAATCATACAAAAAGAACCAAGGGAAGCAAAAAAGAGAGCCCCTCCAATTCTGCCTTCGGTAATTCTTAACTTATCAGCCACATAAGGTATATAAGTTACCCATGTACTGAATATCAAGCTAAAACAGCTATAAAAAAAGGCGGTAGCAAAATATTTTTTCTTGTGTAGAAATATATGAAATGACAACATAATGCTTTAGTAAAATTTGCTCACAAAACTAATCTAATCTTGAGGATCTTGCTTGACTAAAATTACCTTATCATTGACTTATATTATCAAAAAAAAATCAGATTTCGAGTGAAAATTGATAATATTGTACTATGAAACCAATTTACGAAACCATTGAGCCCAATCCTGGCAGTTCATTTGCTGTTTTTCATTACGAAAAGCACGATTGCGAGGAGTTGCCATTCTGGCACATCCATCCGGAGCTCGAAATTGTATACATAGAGAAAGGCAAAGGCACCAGGCATATTGGAAGTCATGTGTCCATGTATGAGGAGGGCGATTTAATCATGCTTGGATCCGGCATTCCTCATTCCAATTTTGGAAATAACGATTATTTAGAGAACACGGAAGTTATTATTCAAATTAACAATGATCTTCTCAAAAACCAGGTGTTTCAGCTAAACGAATTCAAAGCAATTAATGAATTACTGACCAGGACAAACCTTGCCGTCAGTTTTTATGGTGACACCAAATTAAAAGCCGGAAAATTGATGAAACGGATTTATAAAGCCGATCCGTTCCATAAGTTCATGTTATTAATGGAATTATTAAATGAGCTTGCTAACAGCAACTTTGTTACCGAACTGAAAGTCGGCCCTGTAGCGTTGGATGTTTATTCTATGGATTATAACCGCATAGCAAAGGTTTTCGACTGGGTAAATCAAAATTACAGCCACAAAATAACACTCACAGATATTGCCGACATCGCCGGATTGACAGTTAATTCATTCTGCCGTTTCTTCAAAAATGTAACAGGAAAAACATTTACCACTTATCTGAACGAATTCAGGATAAATAAGGCATGTGAACTGCTTGGCAGGAAAGAAAGCTCGGTTACCGAAATTCTTTACCAATGCGGATTCACCGAACCGGCTTATTTCTCCCGGCTTTTTAAAAGTATCACATCTTTGACACCAAGTGATTACCGAGCCAGAGCATGGACTAAATAGCCGGAATCATACCGGTCCGATTAAAAGTTATGCAACCTCTTATCCTCAATTTAACCGGAAAGTAATCCAAATTATACATGATCTTCCGGTGGCAAAGGCTGCTGCGACTGCATCTTTGCAAGCTTTTCTTTTCCATAGGTAATCCTGGTAATCAAAACAAAAAGTACAGGTACAA
>DATBXH010000861.1:0-2625 GCA_036514375.1 Bacteroidales bacterium
GATGGATTACCACCAAAACCGCCGATATCCATACCGGCAAAGCTAACACCACTCAATCCGAGGCTGTTTAACAGGCGAACCCCAAGAAACATGTGATCATCATACGATTGATTGTCGCCCGTCCAAATGGCAGTATAACGCTGTAATCCTGCATACCCGGCACGTGTGAGCACAAACGGACGTTCGCCGTTCATGTATTTTTTAGCACCTTCATACGAACTGCGAGCCATCAGAAAACCATAAGTATTCTTGGCTTCACCGTACGTTGTTTTCTTACCCTCCCAGTCGAGCTGGAGCAATTTGGGAACTTCCCTGCCCCAGGCAGCAATTTCGTTCATATCGTTCCAGAAACCGGTCACACCCTGATCCACATAAGTCTTAACCTGATTTCCCCACCATTCGCGCGCTTTTGGCATGGTAAAATCGGGGAAATTGCACCATCCCGGCCACACATTTCCTTCGTAATATGTTCCGTCAGGATATTTGATAAAGATCCCTGATTTCAGACCATCCTCATAAACACTGTAGCCTTTCTCGACTTTAACACCCGGATCGATGATCACTGCCGTATGAAAGGACAATTTCTTCAGATCGCTAATCATACCCGATGGATTCGGGAAACGTTCCTTATCCCAGGTAAACAGCTTATATTGATCCATGTAATGAATATCCAGATAAATCATATCAGCCGGGATGTTCCGTTCCCTAAACTTCTTCGCAACCGAGAGTACATCAGCATCAGGGAAATAACTGTACCGGCATTGCTGATAACCCAACGACCATAACGGAGGCATCGGCATGCGGCCGGTCAGCCAGGTATACGATTCAATAATTTTGCGGATGTTGGTGTGATAAATGAAATAATAGTCCATTTCGCCACAATCGGTGGTAAAGTACGAAAAACGGTTATTGCCGGCTCCAAAATTAAAAGTTGTTCTGGACGAATTATCCAGGAAAACTCCATAGCACAGCCCACTGTGCAACCCAATATAAAAAGGGATACTGGAATACAAACTCTTGCTACCGCTATTGTATCCCGGATCATCGGTATTATAATTAAAATAGGCTTCTCCGCGGCGGTCGAGGTTGCCGGTTTGTTCGCCCAGACCGATAAATCGCTCGTCCTTTTGTAAGGCTTTGTAAGTGGTAATTTCATCGCCAAGCCAGGAAGTACCAAAGGCCGGATCGTCAGAATTAATCAATTTCCCATCTTTGGTAAAAAACTCGAAACGCAATGGTTTTTTATGAACCTTTAGTGTCACGGAATCCGTTTCAATCACATAACTGTCTGCAATTTCGCTGGATTTGACAGCACATTTTGAAGGGTTTGCCACAACCGCATAGCTAAAGGTTTTGGTAAAATTATCCTTTTCAACTCTGATACGCATTACATTGGGTGAATAAACAATCACTTTGGCCTTCCCATAATCTGTTATAAAGGTAAATTCGTTATTTGACATTTCTGCTTTCTTAAAATTTCCCAATGACACGTTCAATGGTACTTGCGAATATGTACTGTAGCACACAAATAGCAGCAGGAGATTTAGTTTTAAGATTTTATTCATAGTTATCCGTCATCACATTATTTACTCAGTTCAATGATCATTGATGTTTTAGGAGGAATGTCTATAATCGAAAGATTGTTAATCTGCTTATCCGAAATGATGTCGTATCCTTTGGTAAAATCCATCATCCTTTCGGCGAACCTTTTGGTATAAAGCTTTCTGGGTTCTTTATCATGATTATTGATAACAACCATCACGGTTTTTTCATCGTTATAGCGGAAATACACATAACAACCGTTGAACGGTATAAACTGCATGGTTTTACCTGTGAAGATAACCGGATTTGCCTTTCGCCAATTGAGAAGCTTTTTCATGAAGTTAAAAGCCGAGTCCTCGTGCGCAGTTCTGCCAGCCGCAGTAAACGCATTGCGCTTATCATTAGGCCAGCCACCCGGAAAATCATGACGGATATCACCGTCGCCTTTTTTCTTATCACCGGTCATCATCACCTCCGATCCGTAATAAATCTCCGGAATTCCGCGAATCGTAAACAACAGCGTATAAGCAATTTTAAACTTATTCAGATCACCGTTGATGGTTTTATTGAATCGCTGTGTATCGTGATTTTCAGTAAAAATTAGCAGGTTTTTAGGATTGGTATACGCAAAATCGAGTGTAAAATGATTATAAAATTTTCGTATTCCGTTAAGTCCGTCATCTTCGTCATTGATAGCTGAAGAAAACACATCGTGAAGGGCAAAATCCATCACTGTAGGTAATGTGGAAACATAACCGTCGAAATTTTTCGTACCCGCCTGCCAATATGCAATCTCCTGCGGCGAGTGAACCCAGCATTCGCCCATAATATTGAGGTTTGGATACTCGCTAAGCACAGCCTTTGTCCATTCGGCCATTTTAACAGGGTTGTTGTAAGGATAGGTATCAACCCGTAAACCATCGAGATTTGCATATTCAATCCACCAGACCGCATTCTGTACCAAATAGGTAAGAAGAAGAGGGTTGTTTTGGTTCATATCGGGCATGGAATAATCAAACCAGCCATTTAAGTTTAAAGATTTGTCAGCTTCCGAAGCATATGGATCATAGATCGTGGAAACCT
>DATBXH010000862.1:0-4863 GCA_036514375.1 Bacteroidales bacterium
ATTAACAACAAGCTCAGCCCTTTCTCCATACAAATTGATGAGTTCGTTGATAAGATTATTCAGAACCAAATCCTCGATACCCAGCGAAGAAGGAGCAATCAGGTCTTTACCATCTTTACTGTTAATCAGATACTGCTTCAGATAATCATAGTATTTATTTTTCACCACAATTTCCGCCCGTTGGTTCTTAAGATTTTCCAATGATGAAAACACTTGCTGAACCTGAAGATTCACATCCATTACATTATGCTCACTCCGGTAATCCTGCAAAACTTTCTCGGAGGAAAAAAGTGAATCTCCTACGTCACCCAGCTGACTATTGATAAATTGGATTGTGTTTTCTGCAATCTGGTTTTTCTTCTCTAACCCTTTTTCTAAGTAAACCTGAGTAAGACTATTTAAAAAGTCAGCTAGTTTTTGGACATTGGGTCCCTGCAATGAGATCTTTAAAATTGAAGAAGATTTAACATCCTGAACATTAATATTGTGAAACTCCCGGGTTAAGGAAATATCATCGTTTATAATAAAACAAAATCTGGATCCCACATAATTTTTCAAGTTACTATCAATATTCGGAACCAGCTTAAAATTCAAATATTTATTATGAAATTTTTGAAACAAAGTACCCTTGCCGTCAATCTTCAAGTTTTTATAACTGCCTGTAATGTTGTTTGAATTAAATTGATATAAAACGACGTTCTTGGAATCAAAAAAAACGTGATAGGTAGTTGGCGAAACTATTTCTATAAAAATTGGAATTTGAATAGGTACAGGCGAAACAGAG
Source organism: Bacteroidales bacterium (assembly GCA_036514375.1). Lineage (GTDB taxonomy): Bacteria > Bacteroidota > Bacteroidia > Bacteroidales > JAAUTT01 > JAAUTT01. The sequence continues at coordinate 785 of DATBXH010000862.1, forward strand.
TCGAGAAGTACCAGAAAAGGTGTTGATTTGTAAAGTTCCCTATAATGAAATCTTCTGTTTTGGTAATAACTAACTCTAAAATTTAACCGTTGGATAGCCCTTTTTGATAGTGAGAAAGACTTAAGAATCCCTATCTGATTGGATACCTGAAACGAACTGTTGTCCATGGTCATATCGGTTGCAGTTGCTGAAAACCGTTCGTCGAGCATAGACTTTTCTTCCTTCACCAAAATGGTGGTACCAACTTCATAAATTGGTACAGCAGAATAATTGATGAAGAAAGCTACGGAAATACAAATTACTAGGCTTATTAAAAACCAGGGCCAATAACCCGCAAATTTTTGGATAATCTCACGAATATCGACTGTTTCTTCCTGTTGCGGATCCTTTACAACATCCATTTCACTTACGAAAATCTATTTAACTTTCAAGTATATAAGTACAGTCAGAGCCAGCGATGCTGTTGAAAACACCAAACTGTAAGGGAATTGCGAAAATAAATAAGTCTTGCTCTTCATGGGCTCTACGTAAACGATATCGTTAGGAAGCAAATAAAAATAGTCTGACTCCAGAATTTTTTTATCACTCAAATCAAGATAATACACATCAGATCCTTTTAACGTTTGGCGCACCAGTGTTACTTTTCTATTATTCCCAAACTCCTTTAATCCACCCGCCATTGAGATAGCCTGTAAGATATTTATCTGATCCTTATCAATGGTAAAATCGCCGGGGCTGTTAACCTCACCAAGTACTGACACCTGGAAATTAACCAGCTTAACAGTTACCGTAGTTTCTTTAAAATAGTCATTTAGTGTTTTCTGGATCTTCTTTTTCACTTCTTCAATTGTCATGCCTTTTACAAACATCCTGTCAATAAATGAGATATTGATGTACCCTTCATCATCTACCATGTAACTATTCAGGTACAAGTAAGTTGGGTTCATCAATTGGGGCATGTCTGTTTGAAAAAACTTACTGGTCTTGGGGTCCATGCTGTAAATTCTGATATACAGATGATCGCCTGTCTGAATCTGATAACTCGACTTTTTCTTATTCGTAAAATTGACCTGTGCGTCTTTTGAGCTTTTGTCCTGAAGTAGCATAACTCTCTTTTGAGAGATACAGGAACTTAGTAGTACAACAATAATCAGTGTTTTAGGTAGTCTCATAGCTAGTTTTCGAAACCTTTTCATAATTTGCAATATTAAGTCTAGTTTTAATAATCTATTTCGTAAGTTTAGTAGCTGCTTGAACGTCAATTCTTTTATTTTGTTGATAGGCAAGAATAAAAGCACCCGGAACTGCAATCTGTTTCAGAAGATTTTTTGCTCCTTCATAGGTTTCCCCTGCAGGCAAATAGTACTTATTCCAACCATCCTCTCTGATCATTTCAATCTTTAAGGAACCACTGTAAATATTTTTTAAATAGTTGGCAGACAGTAAAGTTTTTGAAGCGGCTATTTGAATGCGATAACTAATCAGATCAGCATTCAAATCTTCTTTTTTTATATTACCCTTGTAATTCTTGTAAGCAATTACGGGAGTAATTTTTATCCGTTTTCCATTAAGATAGGCAATCACAAAGGCCCCTGGTATCGTCGACTTGTCCCTTAACTGACGGGCCGAATTATAAGTAGTAAACTCTCCAATTGCATATTTATACCAGTTATCTTCTATTAATTCAAGTATCTGTAAAGGACCATCATAAATACCGTTTAACGTTTTTTTGTCCAGCGGAACACGACATGCTACAATCTGAACTCTAAAGGTAAATCCCCTGGCTGCTTCTGATGTAATTTCAGAAACCGAAGGCTCTGATTTACTTTCGACACCGGAAATTGTCTTTTTCTCTGTTTTCCCCTTTTCTTTGACGATACTTTTATCAGGTTTTGATTCGACAGCATATTGATTACCAACTTGCTTAGCTGCTTTCGATTTTATATCAGACTCTTTTACACCGGTTAAATCGGACTTGTTTTCCCGGGTAACAGCAATTGGTTGCTGTTCTTTAGAAACCGAATCCTGCCTGGCAGCTAATACCGATGAATCTTCACCGGCATATCCAAACTGATACTTATACCAAGCCTCTTTTAATGCATTGATATCTGAATAGTCCAATTGCTGAAAATTAATGACGTAATCTTCATATTTGGATGGATATTTCTTCTCCAAAAAGCTATTGAACTTATCTATTTGATCTTCGCTAATCTTAACTTTTCCGTACAAACTTGAATCGTTTCCGGACTGTTTATCAGTGGATTTCTTATCTGTCGTAAAAGGTGTAATAACTGGTCTATTATCCATTTCCTTAGTAAACGAAGAGTCTTTTTTAGTTTCCTTAGGCGTTAGAGTTTTCACCTGTTTATTTTCAGCCTTGCCTGGTGGCAGAGACTGATCAATTGTGGTAACCCAAGTGCGATCGACCTCGACAGGCCAGTTAAGATAGGAGAAAAGAACCTTTTGTGTCATTACTAACGATTTTCGCTCCAGATTTTCTGCCAGGATCAATAGCCGGATACGGTCGGTAAGCTTACGTTCCTTTTCGGCTGAACTCCTTATCTTTTGAGCATTCTTAAATGAATCAGCGGCAGCAATCTCTATTCTTTTCTCAAAATCCAGGCGGGTTTTATCACCCGAAAATTTTTTCCAAAAAGCTTTAATGTTTTCAGCGTATATCTTGTCCTTTGATGAATTCGCTTTTTGATAATAATCAGCAGCTTCTAAAAATTTTAACTGGGATTTTCTCTCTTCTCTTGTTGTAGCATTAATTTCATTCTCAATCTTTTGCCCTTTGGCATATTCTTCCTCCGCTTTTTGAAGTTTTTTTTGATCAGAAACTGACAGTTTGGACAACAGTTCTGTATTCAATTGTTGTCCCAGTAGTAGCTGATAAGATGATAAAAAAACGATAACAAAAAGAACTACAGGCTTGTATCTGACCTTGGGTTTAATCATGCCATGAAATATATTAAGGCTTGCCAAACTGGCAAAATAAATATCCACAAAACATTGAATGCTAGTAGAAATAAAATTAAGAAAAATTACAATACAACCGGATAAATCTGGAAGAAAAGTAATTAATCAATCTGTTAAAACTTAAAACCGGGCAAAAGTATCCGTAACTGCTGATTTTAACAATGTCAGCCTAATGATATAAATCATTTTTTTCAATGATATATATCATTTTGAGTAATATTTCTGCAACTCATCTGCAGACTATTCTATCAGAAAATGTGAGGGTGGAAAGTTTTAAGCTGAAGATTATTAGTAACGTTTGGATCTTAGATATTATAATTTATAGCAACCAACAACTTAAAACAAAATAATCATTTAAATTCAGCACTAAGTTGTTTCACCCATTCCTTTATTCTATCCTTATTTTTTGTAGCCTGATTTTCAAAATCTATTGCCAGCCCAAGAAACTTATCCTTTTGCTGAGCTTTCGAACTCTCGAACGTATATCCTGCAACGGAAGTCTTTCCGACTATTTTCGCACCTCTGCTTTCCAGGAGCTGGGCCATAATTCCAACAGCATCAAGGAAGTTTTCAGGATAGTCAACCTGGTTCCCTAAACCAAACAAACCAATGAGTTTACCTTTCAGGTCCATATCTTCAATTGCAGGTCCGAACTCGTCCCAATAATTTGGAAGTTCTCCATCAAACCAGGTCGGAACACCTAAAATTAAATTATCAAACTGCAAAAACTGATCTTCCGTTATCGATTCTGCATTGATGGCTTCTATGGATGCGTCCTTAAACTCTTCTTTAATTTTTTCGGCAACTTTAGCTGTCTTATAACTCTTAAAACTATATAATAATCCTATTTTCTTCATCTATCTTAATTATATTATTTTAAAACAACCATGAATCAGTACTTCAATAATTCCTGGGCCTCCATAAGGATTTTCGAAGCATTTGGCAAAATAGCAGCCTCAAGGATGCGATTAAAACCAACCGGCGTAAATGTAGAACCAACCCGTTTCACCGGAGCGTCAAGATATTCAAATGCTTCATTTACAATTGTAGCAGCAACTTCGGCTCCAAAACCTGAAAAGACCTTGTCCTCATGGACTACT
>DATBXH010000863.1:0-4848 GCA_036514375.1 Bacteroidales bacterium
CGATAGTAAAATTCATAGTTATATTTATAATTTGGGTTCAGTTCTATCGCTTTTGTAATATCCTTTATTGCACCAGTATAATCGCATAATATATTTTTCACAAACCCTCTACTACCATAGGCCAATGCTAAATTTGGGTTCAGTTCTGTAGCCTTATTATAACATTCAATTGCCCCAGCGTAATCTTGGAGGATAAACTTTGCATCTCCTTTGTCATTATATTCCTCCGCTGTCTGGCTGCGGCCCATAATAGTAACTATCAAGGCCGTTATTAAACAAAATAACTTTTTCATGATCCTTTATTTTGGAGTATATAAGATTTGTTTTGAACAAGATACTATTTGACAAATACTCATTATGTAACTCTTATCTTCAATTATTGGTATGTATACTAATAATTCCTAATATATAGATCAATCTGTTGTGGTGGTACTCTTTGTCTTTCTGTCTTCCATGCGTATATTCTGCCGGTAGTATTTATGTATATATACGTATAGTCCCAATAAGCAAAACCAGGACTATTGCCATAACCAGGCCAATATCCCTGTTGTGCATATATTAATATTTCTCCATTCGGAGAGTTGTCATATGTCCTCGAAGGTGGCCCCCAACTAATGACTAAATTTTGTTTTGTTGCTCCGATCCATGAGTCCAATATTTTCTTTTGGCTTATGCAACTAAATAAAAATAATAAAATTACTCCAAGAATACAAATTAGCTTTTTCATGATACTTAGATTTAAATTGCTTATTACAAGTCTCAATCATAAGCCATTATAAATAAAAAAGCGTGAGACTTAACCCTATTTGACTGAGAGGTACTGGTATACCTTTAGCTACAAATAAGGAAAGCTCACGCCATAACAGCGTGAGCGCTTCACTCATCATTCCTGTAGCTAAATAAAAATTACCAGTTTTCTCAGTCAGGAATAAGGTTAACGCTTTATCACAATGTCTTTAGAATTCTATATGAATTCATTATGTCAAAAGTAAGAATTATTTAAAAAATTAACAAAATGTTTGATTTGATGTAGAATTTCCTTTGCATAAACTTAATGTTTTAATAGTTTGCCTATCATTTTCTATGGTATTTATTGGGGTCAAGGTTTATTTCAACATAACTATCAGATTGAATGTCTATTTATACGAATAATTACTGATCATAAACAGGGGAGTGGCAATTTTAGACAAAACAGATTTTAGCGAAACCCACCCCTGATAAATTATCTTTTACATGAGAAAGGAAACACGAAAACCTGGAGCTTGCTATATTTTGTTTTTAAAAATGTTTCCTTAGTCCTGTCAAAATGATTTACCATGCGATTTTTATTACCAGATTTTCAATTTGTGGGGAAATGATGGGGAAATTAGCTGTAATAAAAAACCAGAAAGAGCTAATAATTAGCTATTTCTGGTCTCATCTTTGAGGTCAGTGGCGGATTCGAACCGCCGTAAACGGTTTTGCAGACCGCTGCCTAGCCACTCGGCCAACCGACCCTTTGTTTTGGGATTGCAAATGTATAAAAAATCTGTGGAATTTTACAACCGTTCCTTATTTTCAGCGAATTCTTTTAAGCATTTCGGACATAGGCAATCATCCCACGTGGTGCGGATATAGTGAATGTTTTTATTCAATAACTGGTAATCGTGGCACCAGCAATCATCACCCTGGCACTGAAAGGCCGCTCCGCATTTAGGACAGGCTTTATTTTTTATTTCTTCCGTTTTCATTAATTTATATGATTCTTCAACTCGCACTGGCATTGCATCTGGTTATTTTCTTTTCCGTTCCATCTCCACGCTCACACATTTCATGACTCCACCCATGGGAGGGTTCATTTTCGATACTTTCACGCTGGCCCATTCCAGTTGCGAGAACTCGTGAAACAAAGCATCCAGTGTGCGTTTTGCCACATTCTCAAGCAAATGGGATTTAATGGATATTTCCTTTTTAACTACTTCGTAAGCCATTTGATAATTTAAAGCATCGTTAATGTTATCTGTTTCCGAAGCCTTTTCCATGTTTGTTTCCAGGGTGAGATTTACCATAAACCGGTTACCTGCTATCTGTTCCTCTGTAAAACAACCATGAAAGGCATAAAATTCCATGTCTTCCAAATGGATGAGTCCCATATCAATTGTCTTGGTTAAGCTCAAATGAATAAAGTCTTTTACCTTTATCCATTTGAGCTTACAAAAGTACTAAAACAACATGTAGGTTAAACTGATGTTTACAGAATTATTGAATTCTTTGTCAGACGGATAATTTTCATATCCAAAATAATAAGAGACCCCGTTAAAATGTGCTTTATTGTATTGAAGTGAATAATTTACCTGTGCTCTGAGCCTTTGTGATATGTAGTAGTATCCATTTAAAGCAAAATATGGTTCGATAAAGTTGAGATTCCCCGTACTGGTTGAAGAAGTTGACGCATCTGATTTTAACTTGCCTTTTGAGGTGATATAAGTTAAACCGGCAGTTGCATTCCAATAGGTTCTGGAGGAAGGATAAAAACCTAATTTAATAAATAGATTTGCCGACAACTCATTTAAATTAAGATGAGTATCTGCCTGATCGGTTTCTTTCGAATCTTGCTTCAAAAACCGGTATCTGAGGTCTATTCCATGTGTCAATTGCCAGTAAAGGTTTAGTGGTTTTTCGTGATCTAATTGAATATCGGTGGAGAATCCGTAATTGTAATAATCACTATTTTGAGGCGAAGGAGAGACATAAGTACCGGAAGTATTATTAACTTTTCTGAAATATTCCGGATTTATACCAACGGAATAGCGTAATCCTGCCATCCTTACAGGCCCTGCGGCATTGTCCCAATTATCGTTAAGTAGTGTAAAATAAGTAGCATCGGTATTAGAAATCAAGTTATTAGCGTGGAGAAACGAGTCTACCTTCATGATTTCTTCAATCTTTCGTATTCTGGTGTCAAAAAATCGTTTATTCATAACCTGCGTAATGATTTGGGAAAAACTGAGTATTTCATCATCCGAAGGAGATCTTGTAAGCCGACCATGTTTTTGCATGTCCTCAAGGATATACAGTGCGAGCCGGGCATCCTGTACATATTCGATTCTTCCTTTTCCAAACCGGAGTCCAATCGTTCCTAAAAGACTTGAACCATAATCATTATAGGATTGATCGCTGTTTAAGGTATCTGCTCTCCAATAAGTATAACTATTCTTGTCGGATTGAGCAGAATAACTAATATTTGAGCTTAATTCAATGAACTTTTTATTCGGATGATAAAAACGATCAGAACTGTTGAAAGCAATCGATATCAAATTACTTCTGTAATCGTTTTTATTCCTGTTAGAAGGGGTCCCATCGGAGTAATTGTTTTTTGAATCGGATTTACTGTCAGAGGTACTTCCTGACATTTGCAATGCCCAGTCTTGCTGAAGCTTCAAGCTATTGGCTACATTTTGATATGCAGCAGAGAAATTACCACCTACTTGTGAGTTAATTGATTTGCTTAGATAAGAGCTATTGCTGAATTCCTGATTATTGTTACGCGCATTTAAATTGAAGTTAAAATCCAGTTGCTGTCTCTTGTAATCAGGATTCACATATTTTCCTAAATCAAAATTTTCAATCTGACTGTACGTGACCATTGAAATGCAGGAAAAAAGCACGAAAAGGAGTAAATGATTTGTTTTCATACGATTAGATGTTTAAGTTAACAATGAAATGAAATGTTGATGTATTATAAGATTACTGTTTACAAAAATGATGCCAAAAATGAATAAGTACTTAAAAAGCAATTTTGTATGTTCTATAAAGCGCATTGTTATTATATTTGCTTAACGATCGACTTAAAAACATTCGGATGGAGATACAATCAAACGATTTTATCATCAAATTTGTGATTTTGTTGTTAAAACATACTTTTTAGTACATTTTACATGAAGGATACAGGTACGGAAAAAAACGGAGAAGCCTTAAAAGATCAGGAACAAAAGCATTTTCTTCAGGAAATTATTGAAGGTGATATTCAATCGGGTAAAAACGGAGGACGTGTGCATACCCGTTTCCCTCCTGAGCCAAATGGCTATCTGCATATTGGACATGCCAAATCAATATGCTTAAATTTTGGACTTGCTAAAAGGTATGGAGGCCTTACCAATCTGAGATTTGATGATACAAATCCTGTGAAAGAAGATACCGAATATGTTGATTCCATAAAGGAAGATGTGCATTGGCTCGGCTTTGACTGGGACGACCGTGAATATTATGCCAGCGATTATTTCGAGACTCTTTTTGAATATGCTGTTAAACTCATTAAAAAAGGCAAAGCTTACGTTTGCGATTTGACTCAGGAAGAGATGGGTGCCTATCGGGGAACTGTAACCCAGCCAGGAAAGGATAGCCCTTATCGCAATCGTACCATTGACGAAAATCTGGATCTTTTTGAACGAATGCGCAAAGGAGAATTCCCTGACGGAGCAAGGGTTTTACGGGCTAAAATCGATATGGCTTCGCCAAATATGCTGATGCGCGATCCGATTCTTTACAGAATTATTCATGCAGAGCACCACCGAACCGGCGATAAATGGTGTATCTATCCCATGTACGATTTTGCCCATGGACAGTGCGATTCTATTGAGGGTATAACACACTCCATCTGTACGTTGGAGTTTGAAGTGCATCGTCCGCTTTATGATTGGTTCATCAGGGAACTGGAGATTTTTGCGCCTCAGCAAATAGAATTTGCAAGGCTAAATCTGACTTATACCATGATGAGTAAACGAAAACTACTTGAGTTGGTGAAGGAAGGTTATGTGAGTGGATGGGACGATCCGCGGATGCCTACTATTTGCGGATTACGCCGCAGAG
>DATBXH010000864.1:0-2473 GCA_036514375.1 Bacteroidales bacterium
TTGTTTGATTCTAATAACAATGAATTATGGAATTGTTTCATCACAAACAAATTCCAGTACTAGTGGATTTAATGGAGTATCCATCAAGGATTCAATTGTTGATAATCGTGACGGGAAAATTTACAAAACTATAAAAGTTAATAATCAGATATGGCTAGCAGAGAATCTTAGATATAAGCCAGATTCAGGAAAGTACTGGTATCCCGAAAATGATTCTTCTTTAGTTAAAAGTCAAGGATATTTATACAATTGGAGAACCGCACAAAATGTATGTCCTTGTGGATTTAGACTTCCAAGTAAGGAAGATTTTGAAGAGTTATTGCAGTTTATTGGTAATGATGAATCTGCAATTAAACTTACAAGATCAAAAGAAATAGGATTTAATGCTTTACCAGTTGGATCAAAATATGGATTTAATTTTGTTCCGTTTGGATATGGAGTAACATTTTGGACTTCAAATTCTAGAACAAAAATATATGCTTGGGGATTTGGTATTGCTCCAAACGCTAAGAATGTCGTATTTGGTAATAAGTTCACCAAGAAGTCAGGATTGACAATTAGGTGTATGAAGGATATAGAAGAATAAATAATTTACTGGTGCCAACACAGTATACATCATGCGGGTTTCAGAGCAAATTGCCAGTTCATCGCTCGCTGGCAAAGGCAGTAACGGTGGATAATGAAGTGGCCACGAACTCCCGCACGGAACATACTTAAAATAACAAAACCCTTATGAAATATACATTCATAAGGGTTCAACATTTAAAAGGTACAACATAGGTACAACAAATGCGGAAACACCTAAATTAACCGGGTTCCCTTGTTTTTCCTACGTTATAATGATATTTTCAATTATCTATTTTAAAAGCCTTTTTACCTCCGTTTCTTCCAGCCCTGCATAATCGCAAAATTCTTTTACAGATATAAATTGGTGCTTATCCTTTGAATGAATAAGCCTTAATTTGGCGATTATCTTACGTGCTGAGCGTTCGCTTTTACCTGTAAGGATTTGGACATCCTTTGGATAAATGCAGATGCGCTTTGCTTCGATTTTCGTATTTTTTTCTTCGCCCATGACTTTAATACGACATTAACAAGACTGTTATATTTATTTGACACAAATATAATAGCATTGTATAATATTGTAACGCTGCATTATACGTCATTATACTGCAATAAACGGCAAGTTCGGAACGCACCCATATAATGACCTTCAATTCCTTTCTAATATTGCCTATAATCATTTGTTTAACTTAAATTTTTACGATTATGGCAGAACAAAAAGGAATTTTAAAGATTGAAGGCACAATGGGTGGAATGACCTTCTACAAAAAAGACGGGGTTTACCTTGTGAAAGAAAAAAGCAGCGTTTCGGCTGACAAAATTGCTAATGACCCGAATTATGAGCGTACCCGTGAAAATAACGCCGAATTTGGCCTTGCGGGTTCAACTGGTAAGTTTTTAAGGGATGCGCTCCGTAGTTTGATGCTGGATGCATCGGACACTTATGTTACATCGAGGGTAACGCAATTGATGATGAGCGAACTCGGTTTAGATACCGCAAGTGCAAGGGGTTCACGAAAACCTTCTGTGGGTTTGGCAACGGCCGATGGTAAGGCATTGTTAAATGGTTTTAACTTCAATGCTAACTCAGTTTTGAGCGGGGTATTGTTTAAAGCATTCGCTGTGGATGCTGCAACGGGTGTCATTACCATTAATAACCTGATTCCTCAAAAAGATATTGCTTACCCATCGGGTGCAACTCATTTGAGTATCACTGGCGCAATGGCAAACATTGACTTTGCAAACGGAGTTTCCGATTTGCAAATAACCAATGTACAGAACTTGCCAATTGACCTAACTCAGGGCAACGTAGTTTTAACTCCTGTTGCATTACCAGCAGGGAATGGCATTAGAGTTAACCTTTTGAAAATTGAGTTTTTCCAACTCATGAACGGCGTTCAATACCCGTTAAAAAATGGTAACTACAACTCCTTGGCAATTGTAAACGTTGCCTAAGCCATGAATGAGTTCCAGGTATTCGGGATAATCATTTCGTTACTGCTTTCTGTAGTGGCATTTTTCACCAAGCAATTGCATAGTGACTTCAAACGTGTCGAGAAAGACCTTGCAGAGGTGAAAACCACTACTTCTCTTATTAAAACCGAATTCAAGGGAATCAATGATTTGATGAACCAGAAAATTGAATTCCTTGAAAAGAGGCTTACTCACGTAGAAACATTCATTTTCAAAAATACGAAAGATGACAAGTAAAAATCTAACGTTGGTTCAGCGGTTAACCGCTCCAACATCAAGTTTTTTTAAAAAAATCCGTACCATCGGATTAGTTTTAGCAGCAGTTGGTGGTGCAATTATTGCAGCTCCTGTGTCATTACCTGCAATTGTTGTAACAGTAGCAGGATATTTGACTGTTGCTGGTGGTGTTATGACGGCAGTCTCCCAGGCAACAGTC
>DATBXH010000865.1:0-5612 GCA_036514375.1 Bacteroidales bacterium
ATACCCGCAGCTACCTGATCTGCAATCTTTCGGTCAATTCTCTGACCTTTATCTACCGCTGCTATAACAGCCTGATAGGCCTCTTTCGAAAGGTACTTCTGCATTTTAATTCTGTCGAAAGTGCTAATTCCAAAATAATCAGAAGTTTTCACTCTGGGAGCCTCTGCTACAATAGGCTTCCTGCTCAGTGCTTCATTTAAAGCATTAAATCTTAATATTGCCATACAATTTCTTTTTAAGTATGATTTTTTTGTTTGTCGTTACAAAAATATTCTTTTTTTCAAAATACACCCCCTAAAAATTAAAAAATAAATTGTTAAAAAAAGAAAAAGTTGAAATTTTGAATTAAAAAAGCGGGTTAACTTTCAAATAGGGATCTATCAGCGATTCCGAATTATAGATTTTGAGAGAGATTAAAATATTTTCGCAAAAAACAGGAATTATCATCCAAATTTCATAAAAATTTGGCCTGACAACTAAAGAAAAACTAAAAAAATGAGAATAAACCTCTTTATTTAAAGTTTTAATCAGAAAATGCTAAAACCACACTTTAAAAAACATCCCTTTCTGAATTTAAAATAACAATTTACCAGGGATCCATTGCCTTTCGAATCATTCCGGAATGACTACCATTATCTATAGAGACTTATTTATTGCGTCTTGCATACTTCAAAACCTCTTTTGCAGCAATTTCCAATTGTTCGTACCATTTTTCGCCATACTTTCGGATCAGTGGCTCCTTTAAATATATATATAATGGTATACCCATTTTTTCACCGTACCACAAAGCAGGCTTGCAAATATCCCATTGATGATAATTAAGAGCCTCAAAATTTGAGTATTTAATAACTCTTATAGGATATAAATGACAGGAAATAGGTTTACGAAACGAAATTACATTGGCTTCATATGCTTTTTCAATGGTACATTTAGCCGCTCCGTTTTCAAAAACAACAAATGCACATTCCCTGCCGTTGATAAGTGGTGTCACATAGTCCCCGTCACTGTCAATTACTGAAGTGCCTTGTTCCATTATTGCCTCAATTCCTTCTTCCCGCATAAAAGGACGGACCTTCGGAAATATTTCAGCGAGTTTACTAACTTCGCTCTCCTCCAAAGGAGCCCCAGAGTCGCCTTGTACACAACATGCTCCATGGCATTTTTTTACATCACAAACAAACTTCTTCTCAAAAACATCCAGGCTTACTATTGTATTATCAATCTGTAGCATAATGAAATAATTATAACTCAACAAATCATTTGTATTCCGGGCAAATTAATAACTAATTTTTCGAAATCGCTTCCATGTTTAGCTTGTAAGTTTTAATTTTATTTGATACCTTAACCTAAAATTTGAATCAGAGACGTATGAAAGAAATTTTACTGTCCAGGAATAAGCTTAAGAACTTTTTATCTGAGCGGCTTACCAAAGAGGTTATCCAGATGAATGAAGAACGTATATTTAGTTTAATCCGATATGAAGGCATTGGTGGTTTTGGTAAAATATCAGATAATGATCTATTTGTAAGATTAGTAGAAGCTATTCCTGAGTTTCAGTTAATAAAACTGGTCAAAACCGATCAAAACAACCTCATCATAACTGTTAAGGATGAATATTCAGAAACAGAAGAGGATATATTAGTTGATATTACAAGAATAATTCAAATGAAACTTTCGTAACAAAGGTTTTTAGCAAATTCGAATAAACAAATAAACATTTTGATATTATGTACAAAACAATTACGATTCATACCCGTTCTACTTACTGGACCAATAGAGAAGCTAACATAGAAGAACTTATTGTAGATTCAGATGATCTGGCACATGAAATAGCAAAAGTTTCAAATGAGTTAAATGATGAGGGCTTTGAAATAGTATGTATTACACCAATCAATTCGGGGACTGTTTCAAATGGAAATGGTTATTACCAAACAGAAAGTGTTATTATTACCGCTAAAAAATAAACGATTTATAATGAAAGAGGCCGGTTAAAACCGGCCTCTTTCTTATTATTAGTTATTATTCATAATCTTTTAAAGCATCCATTAATTTTTTTCTTGTAAAAAAGATTCTGCTTTTTACAGTTCCAATTTTAAGATTCAATTTCTGCGCAATTTCTTTATACTTATACCCTTCTGTATGCATCTTAAAAGGAACTCTAAACTCATCCTCCAGGCCGTCAATTACACGATTTATTTCCTGAGTTGAAAATGCCGAATCTGGAGAAACTGTTATAGTATCCTTATTCTGATTCAGGAAAAACAAATCTTTTGTATTATCAAATGTGGTATTTTGACGAACACTCCTGCGATAATTATTAATAAAGGTATTTTTCATAATGGTATAAGTCCATGCCTTCAAATTCGTATACTGTACGAACTGATCCCGATAAACAATAGCTTTATACATTGTTTCTTGCAACAAATCTTTGGCGTCGTCCTTGTTTGCTGTCAAACTGAGAGCAAACCGGGATAATTTATCTTCAAGACTTATGAGCTGGTGGTTAAATTCAAGTGCTGTCATAGTCAATTTTATTTATCTTATTTAAAACAAATCTAAATAAAAATTAGACGTCGAAAAAATTGACTCTCTTAATGAACACTCTAAATTGGATCGATTCTAAATAACGTTAGTTTAGTAAATAGATTTATATCAACGAAATGAATTACATATTTAAAATATAATTTAAATAATATATAAATTTTATATTGCCTCAAACACTACTCTTATTTTAAAATAGTTAAATCCACAAATTATTGACTAATAACATTTAAGTAATTTGAGATGTTTTTGTCTGATTGTTAAAATTTACAAAACCCTCAATAAAATTATTGCATTAACGCTGAAATAATTATATAAAAAATTTAAAAATAAGATTCTTAAAACCGCTAAAAATAATTAAAAACAAAAAGATGCCATAAAGAACTTTATGGCATCTTTCAAAACCTGCAATCGATCTCTTATTTTAGTTTAGCAAGTATCTCTTTAAAATGTTCAGGTGACTTGATTTTTACAATATTCGGAATCCGCTTTACCTCTAGTTTTTGAACAATTGTCCCGGGAATATAGACCTTTTGTTTTCTAAAGGTTTTGGACAGTCTGACTACATATTCACTGAACAAGAAATCCTGTAATGTTGTCACAAACGAGGTAAACAAATAGTCTGCATTATAGGCACTTTGAGCAGAGATCAGATCCTCGTATGGAACAGACTGTCCAAGATAAATCGGCTGGAATCCATTTTTCTTAACAAGGTATGTATAAAATAACAACCCTATTTCATGATATTCACCTTCGGGAAGGAACATAATAAATTTTAGTCCCGAAGTGTTTAAGCTAAGTGAATCAATCGCAACGAAAAGCTTTTTACGTATAATATTTGAAACAAAATGTTCCTGGGCTGGATGAATATTACCCGTTTGCCATAAAACACCAATTTTAACCAGAAATGGATGTATAATCTTAATAAAAACATCCTCTACACCAAGTTGATCAAACTGAGCGTTCAGAATTGATTCAAACTTTAGTTCATTGAGCTCCACCATTGCAACAATCAAACTTTCAATTTGACTGTCGGCGTTGGAGGTATCCGCAGAGAGCTGAAGAATCCGATCCTTCATTTCCCCATCAGTAAGCTTTGCCACCTTTGATATTTTCAACCCGTTGTGGTTCAAAACCGCAACATTTAAAAGGCGTTTTAAATCCTCATCGCTATAAACACGAATATTGGTGGTAGTCCGCTTAGGGGTAACTAAATGATATCTTTTTTCCCATATACGAATTGTATGAGCCTGGATACCAGAAAGTTTTTCCAAATCTTTTATCGAATACTGTGCCATGGATTTTGTTTAAAGTTAATACAAAATAAAAACAACTTTAACTCAAAAAGGTTTTACAAAGTAACTGTAAATATTTGAAAATTTATAAAATTAAACCAAATAAATTAACAGGTGTTCACAATTTCCTTAATATCATTAAACCGTCACGGATAGGCAGAATCACCTTTTCGACCCTCCTATCTTCCTTGACAAAATTGTTAAATCTTTTTATCCCCTTTGTAAAATAGTCATTGGACGCCTCTTTCTCTAACACTTTACCACTCCACAATATATTATCGGCAAGAATAAATCCTCCTGGTATTATTTTATCAAATACCATATTATAATAATCCAAATATTCACTCTTTTCACCATCCATAAAAACCAAATCAAATCCATATGGCAGAGTTGGGATAATCTCCTTTGCATCACCTACATGTAGCGTAATTTTCTCCGTTAGCCCAAACTTTGTGAAATATTGTTGAGGAATATCAACCAGTTCATCATTCACCTCTATAGTATGAAGATGTCCGTCCTTCGACATCCCCTGAGCCAGACAAATGGCTGAATAACCTGTATAAGTACCAATTTCTAAAACAAGATGAGGCTTAATCATCAGACTAATCATGCGCAATATTTTACCCTGAAGATGACCTGATAACATCCTTGGGTGCATTATCTTTAGGTGTGTGAAGCGATTTAATTCATAAAGCAAATCATCTTCAGGGTCTATATGCTCAAGGATGTATCGTTCCAGTTTAGGATTCAGCTCAGTCATTATTCACTTATTTATACATTAAGATAGAAAGCTGGTTTTTATCAAGGACATCGTTGGCAATATCCATTAATTCCGAGGCGGAAACAGATTCTATTTTCGAAACGATTTCTTCAAGTGTATCTACCTTATTGTAGACCAGATAACTTTTCCCTATAGATAGCATCTGGTTTTCGTTGCTTTCGTAGGAAATCGCCAATTGTCCTATAATTTGTTGTTTCGCCTTTTTTAATTGAATCGCACCCAAAGGTTTTGTCCGAAGAATATTAAATTCTTTATCAATAATATCAAGGCATTTATCCAGGTAAGTTTTGTCTGTGCTGAAATAAACGGTAAATAATCCTATGTCGGAATAGGGAGAATACGATGACTCTATATTATAGGAATACCCTTTTCGTTCTCGCAAAGCAAGATTCAAACGCGATATCATACCTGGGCCTGCAATTATATTTGTTAAAAGATGTAGTCCCATTCTCCGTGGATCCATAAAACTATAACCCAAATTTCCCAGCACTGCATGAATCTGAAACGTTCCCTTACGTAAGGCAAGATTAAAGGGCCTATAAGTACTAAACGCTACCCTTTTTGTTGTTCGAAAATTATGAGGTATATGAGCAAAATGTCTTTCAAACAAATATACAAGCCGGTTAAATGAAATATCTCCAACTGTTGCGAACACCATTTGATCGGTATTGTAATTCCGTCCGATAAACCCAAGTATATCCTCTCGTTTAATCTTTTTTAAACGTTTGGATGTACCCAGAATATTTCTTCCTAATGCGTGATTCGAAAAAAAATAATCTTCATAATCATCGAATATGAGTTCCGAAGGGCTATCCTTATAGGAATTAATTTCATCCATGATCACCTCTCTCTCACTGTCAATGGCTTTTACAGGAAACGTGGAATGAAATAGTATATCGCCTATCAATTCGATCGCTCTTCCGTAATATTCTTTCAGGAACGAAGCATGAATACAGGTTTCTTCTTTTGTTGTATATGCATTTAATTCTCCTCCG
>DATBXH010000866.1:0-4743 GCA_036514375.1 Bacteroidales bacterium
TCCCCCAATTGGGCAGGGCTGTTAAGTTCTAATTTGTAAAGTTCTTTGACATATCTTAAATTTGGCAGAAACGCCCTATGAATCTAGTAGATCACCTTTGCCAAATTAAAGATTTCCGGCGAAAACAAGGACAACGATTCTTATTGTCGCAAATACTTTTGATAATTATCATGGGTATTATGAGCGGTCGCTATGGATATCGGGAAATATCCTCCTTCGCTAAAGCTAATAGAAAGGAACTGGTTGATAAGCTTAAATTAAAGAAATCCAAAATCCCTTCCCATGTGACTATTCGGGAAGTTATTATGAATGTTGATTTCAATTTGCTTAATCAAACCTTTAGCCAATGGGCTTTAGGTTATGTTACCATAGAAAAGGATGACTGGTTGAGCGTAGATGGTAAGTCCATCAAAGGTACATTAGAAAACCCTAATAGTGCCTATCAAAACTTTGTCAGTATGGTAAGTATATTCTCTCAAAAGCGCGGACAGGTAATAAAAACAGCTGCCTTTGAGAACAAGAAAGCCAGTGAAGTCCCTATTGTACAGGAATTGCTTGAAGCTTTGGATCTAAAGGATGTGGTATTTACTCTTGATGCGCTTCACTGTAAAAAAAACTTTACAAGTGATCATAAATCAGGGGAACCACTACCTAGTGAAACTCAAACGCAATCAACTTAAACTTTACCGGGTTGTAGAACAGATTACCCAAAGCAGAGTCTTTATCGATCAGTTTAACCAGGTACAAAGAACGCGTGGCCGAAATGAAAGGCGGATGGTTTCTTTATATTCATCCAATGACCTGGTACCTGAAGATTGGCCTGAACTAAAGCGCATCATTCATGTAGAACGAATCTTTAGCAGTAAAAATGGCTACCATCATACACATAGTTATTACATAAGTAGTCTTTTATCAGATGATGCTAAATTATTTGCCAATGGCATCCGAGGCCACTGGACAATTGAAAATAAGCTTCACTGGATAAAGGATGCAATACTAAAGGAAGATACCACTAAACACAAAAAGGGTAACGCTGCAAAAAACATGTCAGTTTTACGAAATATTGCAATCAATGTGTTTCGCAAAAATGAATGTACTTCTGTCAAGCACGCTACCTTGTTTTTCGCCAGTAATGTCAAAGAACTTTTATATATAATTTTTAGAACTTAACAGCCCTGCCCATTTGGGGGACTTTCGTGCTTCGTAGTTAAGTTTTATCTTAAACCAATGAATAAAGTAATGACTTTAGCTCGGAGCTCTTAAGTCCTCCGCATCGGGGGATTTAGGGGGTAATGGTACCACGAAATAGGCAATTACTCTTCATTTATATCTGAGAAGTTGAAATTTGAAAAGCACGTGTTAACTAAACACTCGCCAGTTGGTGCCTCAATCCATTTATTAATTTGTACATTCGTGACTAACACCCCGAACGAAAATTCCTCTCTTTCTTTACGATTTTTCCACCTCCCGAACGAATTTTCCTCCGTCATTGAACGTATTGTACCCAGTGCTCCGGCACAACTATACCTATCATTGTATTGTGTTTAACAATGCCTTTTATGAATTTTTTCAGGGATATTTTTAAAACATTTTCAGTTTCAACCGTTATTGGAGCTCTCACCTGGCTCGAAGTGGGGCTTACTATCCTGATTGTTGCAATGATCTCATTTTTTCTATATATCATGCTCACATAGATTACCTATTTAAATTATATACAACTATGAGGGAAAAACTACTGCTTATAATTACTACCAAAGTATTCGGTTTATTGCACTTTAATACCGGATGAAGGCTGGTATCTTTTTTAAACAAGAATCTATTTATTCTACTAATATTAAAACTAAACCATTATGAGTTCAACAAAAGTAATGACTAACATGATGAGACGAATAATACCTTTAATGGTATTATTGCTGTGCCTGGGGCAATATATTCAGGCCCAGCAAATAAAAGGGAAGGTGACTTCCGATGTCGGAGAGCCATTACCTGGTGTCAGTGTCCAGGTGGAAGGCACAAATACAGGGACGGTTACCGATTTGGATGGTAACTATTCGATTACAGTACCTGGTAAGGAATCCGTATTGGTGTTTTCTTATGTAGGATTTCTTTCCGAGAAAAGAACTGTGGGCGACCAGACCGAGATATCAATCACGATGGCAGCTGATCTTAAAACCCTGGACGAAGTGGTTGTTATTGGTTATGGTACAGCCCGAAAAGCAGATTTAACCGGTTCAGTTTCCAATGTAACCGAGAAATCGATCAAAGAGCGGCAGCCCATTTCTATTGAAGACGCTTTGCAAGGGCAGGCAGCCGGAGTTTTTGTTACTACTGATGGCGACCCTACCAGCGAAGGTGCGATCCAAATTCGTGGTGCATCTACCATTAATAGTGGAAATGGTCCACTTTATGTAATTGACGGCGTAATTTTTGATAGCCCGAAATTTGTAAATCCTCAGGATATAGCATCAATTGATATTCTTAAAGACGCTTCTTCGGCTGCTATTTATGGAGCCCGTGGTGCCAATGGCGTTATTTTAATAACCACAAAGAGCGGTCAGGGTGGTAAACCGGTCATCAGTGTTAATTATACCAACATGTTGGGTAAGCTGGCACATAAACTTCGCACTACCAGTGCCGACGAACTCAGATATTACCGGAAGATGCGCGGCGATGGTAACAATGGTATTAATACCGACTCCGTAAACTATTATCTTAATCAGGATAATGATTATCAGGATTTACTGTTCAGAACATCCCACAAACAAACCATTTCTTTGGGTATTGCCGGAGGAAGCACACCTGCCGGGAATTCCGGTTCAGGGAAGGGCAGCAGCGATGGTTTGAAGTATTATTTAGGATTGGATTACACCGATAATCAGGCTATTGTTATTAACAGCTGGTTAAAACGAGTTCAGTCGCGTTTGAATGTAACATACCGGCAGGATAAGCTGGAGGTTACCAATAACCTTTCGTGGGCCTACGAAACAGGAAACATTATTAATGTTGGCAACACAGCCAAACAGGTTTGGGAGAAGAACCCATGGACAAGTGCGTACCGGCCCGATGGAAGCCTGGCTTCAACCATCGAAAGCAAACGTAATCCCGTTGCCCAGGCTTTGCTAAATGTTGATATGGAGGAAAACTTCACAGCTCAAAACAATACCCAGCTTTCATACCAGTTTTTCAGGGATCTTCGTTTTACTACCTCGTTTAATGCCAAATTGGAAAGCGACAAGGAATGGACATTAAGTCCCAAAGTACTGTCAACGGCCAGTCCCCAATCCAATAGTGGGAGCAATTCCTTTGACAAGAACTTCTATTGGTTGTACCAGGCATATTTAAATTACAACAAAACCATCGGTGATCATTCAATTACAGGTATGTTAGGTTTCAGTGCCGACCGCACACGCGATGACGGATATACAATTTCTACCTTAAAAATTATTGATGAAGATTTGTATTCCTCCAATATAGGGCAAACAGATATTACATCAGCCAGTAAAACGGGTACTACATCTTCAGCCTTTACTACAGCCTCTTTTTTCGGTCGTTTGGGATACAGTTTTAAGAGTAAATACATCCTGCAGGGTACTTATCGCAGGGATGGATCGTCCCGTTTTGGTATTCATAACAAATGGGGTAATTTTCTGTCAGGTTCCGCAGCCTGGCGTTTCTCGAGCGAAAAATTTATGGATTGGTCCAAAGGATTCCTGAATGATGGAAAACTCAGGTATAGTTTAGGACAAACCGGTAACGATAGAATTGGGGATTATTCCTCTTATACCGTGTTTGATGTAGGATCCGAAATATACCAGGGAGTTAGCGCAGTTGCTGAAAGTAATACCATGGGTAACTCCACCATTAAGTGGGAATCCACCACTTCATCAAACTATGGTATCGACCTCACATTCTTCAACGGACGTTTGAACTTTACAGCAGACTATTACATAAAAACTACGGATAATCTGCTTTATGATAGTGCGCTCCCCAACGAGTCAGGTAAAACCAAGGTAACGATTAACCTGGGGTCGATTCAAAACAAGGGACTCGAGTTCACATTAGGCGGAGTTCCGGTTTCTACCAGAAATTTCAGTTGGAATATTACCGGAAATATTTCCTTCCAGCGCGGAACAATTAAAGAACTTGCCAACCATGTGCCTTTCCTTTCGGGTGATAAATGGTGGATTGCAGAAGGTGGCCGGATTGGAGATTTTTATGTATGGAAAAACCTCGGTGTTTATCAATGGGATCAATCCAATGCTTATGTTGGCGATGCGAACAATAAGGAATTTGGAAAGAAGCTCACCGTTGTTATCGATCCGGTTACCCATACTCCAAACGGACAGTACACACTTGACGGACAGCCATACTCCGGACCTGTCCAGCAAAAATCAAGAAACGGGATCGTGCTTCAGGGTGGCGATACGGAATGGAAGGATGTAAACAATGATGGTATCATTGACGACAACGACCGTCAAATTTGTGGCAATGCTTTACCCAAATATTATTTTGGTATCAGCAACATCATTACCTATAGAAATTTATCGTTTAGCTTTTTCATTAATTCCCAGATGGGGAACGATATTTATAACCGTGTGGCAAACAATCAGAATGCAAACTCCTCCACCTATTCTCCGCCGATTTATGATGCAATTCTTACATCGTGGCAAAAGCAGGGCGATGTTTCCAAATACCCTTTGTTTTCCCGTAAGGATACCAGAGGAAGCATCAGCAGCGGCACCA
>DATBXH010000867.1:0-2228 GCA_036514375.1 Bacteroidales bacterium
AGTATTAAGAATATTACCATATTACTAATAATTGCATTTTTCCTCTTATTAATATCATGGTTGAATTATAACAACTTAGTTACCGCTCAATGTATTGAACGTGCTAAAGAAATTTCAATAAAAAAAATATTGGGGGCAAATGGATTGAATATTGGAAGTCAATCGATAATTGAAACGTTTGTCCTTAACTTAATACCAGTACTTTTTGCAACTATGATTTTAATGTTTTTTTTACCTCGTTTTAATAAACATTTTGGTCAGGATATTGCATTGGTGCAAAATTATATTTTTTGGCTTATCTCAGTTATTACCATTATTCTTGGGACATTATTTTCCGGAATATATCCTGCCTATCGATTAGCTTCATTTAAACCCAAAGACATTATTAATGGTAAATTCTCTCATACAAAAAAAGGGTTGTATCTGCGCAATATTTTTTTATCCTTTCAATTAATTATCTCTTTATCTCTAATGATAATTGCCAATGTAGTCTCAAAGCAAATGTCATATATGAAAAGCTATGAGAAAGGATTTAGGGGGAGAAACGTTGTTGTTATTGAACATCCGGAATCCGCTAATGATATAGTACATAGTTCTTACGTGTCATTTAAAAACGAATTATTAAAATTTCCACAAATAAAAAATGTTACTGTTACAACGGATTATCCAGGTAAACTATTTAAGTTTAGAGAAACCGTTGTTAAGGATAATACTCATTCTATAGAATCTGATCTTGTTTTTTCAGATGAAGATTACTTTGATATTTTTGATTTAAATGTTTTATATGGAAGGAAGTTCTCAAAGACTTTCATCTCGGATAAAGATCAAATTTTAATAAATGAAACAGCAGCCGCTGCACTAGGATATGATAATTATAAAGATGCAATCCATCAAAAAGTAAAGATACGAGGGATATGGAGGGAGATCCTTGGAATTGTTAAAAACTATAACCATTTATCATTAAAGAATAAGATCGAACCGATTGTTTATATAAATCAAGGGAATTGCTATCATTATTATGCTGTGGAATTGAAATCCGGAAGTTTAAAAGAAGGAATAGATATTATTAAGAATAAATACAATGAGATATTTTCAGGGTCGAAAATAAAATTTAATTTATTGGAGGATATATATAATGAACAATACAAACAAGATGATTACTTCGCTTCATTACTAAATATATTGTCCGTAATACTTATTACCATCACATGTTTTGGGCTATGGGGTTTGGCTTTGTTTGATTCGTCGTTAAGAAAAAAAGAAATATGTATCAGAAGGATTTTTGGATCGGAAATTAAAGGCGTCATGTTATTGCAACTCAAAAATTATTTCATCATATTCGGAATATCATTTCTCATAACTATAGCCCCAGTTTACATTATTTGTACAAATTGGTTAAAAGATTTCCCTTACAGGACATCAATCGGATATGATACATTTGTTTACTCTGGATTAATTTTATTTGCAATCATAAATCTTACTGTTATATATCAGACCTTAAAAGCTTCATATTCCAATCCTACAATGATTCTTAAAACTAATAATTAGCGGTAATGATTACTATTGTTACACAACCTAAAAAATGAGCCTTGCCTCCAAAAGAAGATCTTGATTTATTTGAATCGATAAAACATTATTACTATAATACTGCCACCTTTTCCAACTTTTTTATAACTTGGTGGCGAAAACCAATTGACAACGAACAACATTACGAATGACGCTAGCTGTTAGGAAAAGATGAGCACCACAGCAAATGGGCCCAAATATATCCTGCAACTAAATAGAATATGTGAGCTTTGCCTATAAACAAATGCTATGGGTAATTCCAAGCATGGGATTGCTCCGTTAATTTTATAACTAATTTAATTTTACCTAAGATGACTAATTCAATGAAGTTAATTCTAATGTTGGTGGCTATCCTATCCTCATCAACTTTTTTCACATCATGTAATAAGGACAAATCAGCGCCATTAGCCAAACTTGCGACAGGCGAATTTAACGGTATATACGTGGTAGATCCTGCCAACCCGGAATATGCGGTAATAATAGATAGCCTGTTTATTAGAATGTCTTATGAGGAAGGAAGCACAGAACCGTCATTTTTAACGGCAACTGTTCGAAAAGATGGCAGTATTACCTGCAACAAAACGGAAGAGATTCAAGGTCTTAATTATACTCTGGAGCTTGATGCAAAAGTAACATTAGAAGGCGACATAAGTGGAGACCTT
>DATBXH010000868.1:0-9151 GCA_036514375.1 Bacteroidales bacterium
TAGCGCCCACTTCCTTATAGTAACCTGCAGACAAATAAGAGGTTGTCTTTTCATTACCTCCACTAACCGATACCTGGTGATTTTCCAACGAACCATTACTGAGAAGCAACTTATCCCAGTTTACCCACTGACCTGCCTGTATGGCATTCCATTCCTGTGTAGTAAACATAGCCTGATCGGTGGTATAGGTATTATTTGCTTTGTAAGCCTCCCTCCGAAGAGCAATGTAATCATCACCAAGCCGTCCGTAAGGATAGTCGGTTAATCCGTTTACACCGTAATAGCCATTATAGGAAACTTTTGTTTTACCAGCTTTAGCTTTTTTAGTTGTTATAATAATAACCCCACCTGCTCCCTGGTGGCCATAAATTGCTGTTGAAGAAGCATCCTTCAAAACCTCTATGGATTCAACATCATTTGTGTTTAAATCTGCGAAACTTTTGTCCTGAGATTGGAGTTGAACTCCATCAATGATAACAAGAGGGTTATTGGTTCCATTATTAAAAATATCCAGAGAGCGTGTGCCACGGATCAATATATTTACATTCGAGCCTGCAGCACCGGAACTTCGGATGATATCCATCCCAGGAACTTTTCCCTGTATAGCCTCCATAACATTGTTCGTTGGAGCCTTCACAATATCTTCAGATTTCACTGTACTGACCGAACCTGTCAAATCTCTCTTTTTAACCGTACCATACCCAATAACCACAATCTCCTCCAGCTTTTTAATGTCAGGAAGAAGCTTAATATCAATGGTTGATTGATTCGAAATTGTTATCTGTTCTGTAACGTATCCAACGTACGAAAATACAAGAACAGAGTTGGGCCCGGGGACTTCAATAGAGAAGTTTCCTTTTAAATCCGACACGGTACCTTTTGCAGTACCTTCCACTGTTATACTTACACCTATTAAAGGTTCGCCGGTAGCACCATCGGTTATCGTTCCTGAGACTTGTTGTTGTTGAAGGCTTACGATAGGAGCAATGACTACCACATTGTTGTCAAATACTTTATAACCAATGGTGGAATTAGCAAATATCTGATTTAGTAAATCGTATACATTTCCATCCTTGGAAGAAATGGTAAGAGATTTATCCAACTCCGAAAGATCATCGTTATAAAAGAACCGGAAGTTAGACTTTGTTTCAATCAGTTTTAAGACTTCCTTCACTTTCATGTTAGAGACTGAAAGATCGAGTTTTGCATTCTGCGAATAAATAGATGCCGAAGTTTGCAGCACTAATACGAACATCAATACAAATGATAATTTCATAATTAGCAGTAGTTTTTTTATTCTTTCAAAAGGCCTGAAACAATGCCATAATAAATTATTTTTCATAATTTTACGATGTTTTTAATTAAACAAAATTTTTAAGATGTTCTTGGCAGAGAATATCTTAGAATAAAATTGTAGTAAGACTGGAACTATCTGATAGTTTCAGTCTTTTTTATGGAATTCTGTTTTTCATAGGATAGCATTTTAGTTAGTACTTGAAGAACTCTGTTTCAAAAATGATTTATAATTATCTTTAATAGCCTCATTAATAACTAAATCAACATACCCCTTTTTAACGGTATATTTTACCGGGGTAGTTAGTTTCAGGTATTTTAACACTTGTTCAAGAGTTTCATTTTCAATCGTTCCACTAAACTTATAACGGCTTAATTCTTCTGAAATCAGGTTTATTTTAACCCCAAACCTTCTCTCAAGCAAAACAGCCAAGTTATCCAAGGTTTCGCCGTCTATTACCCATCGCGGATCTTTCCATGAAGTAGATAAAGTTGTATTCACATTTTCATTTACCACCACGGCACTTTGGTTCGTCTTATCGAATGTTTCCTTTGACTGCTGAATCTGTGCATTATCCTTATTAAATTCTTTGCTATCGGGTGATTTATAATAAGTAAGTTTTTCCTTAGGTTTAAGGGTATAGGTAAATTCTTTTTTTGCCTTGCTCTCGTTTTCCATATTCACAATGCCCTCAACCAACGTAGTTACAACAGTTTTATCAATCGGATAAGCTTTTACATTAAAGGCTGTTCCCAGGGCCTTTATTCTAACATCAGAGGCATGTACTACAAATGGCCATTTCTTATTAGCTTTCACCTTAAAAAAAGCTTCACCGGTAAGGTAAATATCCCGTTGTTTTGAGGAAAAAGATTCCGGATAACGAATGGTTGTGCCTCCATTTAACCAAACTTCTGAACCATCGGGCAATACTGTTCGGGATCTGGAACCCAGCGGTGTACTTATTTCGCAAATCAAAGGCTGCTTTATTTCCGCTCCTTTCCTTTGTACAATCAATGTAATGCCAGAACCCAGAACAAGAAGTGACAGCCATAATGCAGCTATCCGTAAGAACTTCCCTATGGAAAAATGCTTTATATCAGCTTGCTCGTTAATACTGGCCTTTACCTTTCCCCAGGAATTATCTGTATCTATATTTTCTGAGTTATATTGATAAGAGGATGCGGAAATCCAGGATTCTTTTATATCAAGAAAAAGCTGAAGACTTTCGGCGTCATCCAGCAATAAACCCTGGAGCTGCTTTATCTCTTCAATTGTAATATTACCTGATAAAAATTTAATTGACAGTTCGTTAACTAAACTCAATTGATCTTCGGATCTACCCATAATAACATCTTTATTTACTTATTTAATACAAAACCTGATGACCGATGGGTGACAAAACTGACCAAATTTTTTTAAAACTTACTCAAACCCGCACGAAGCTTTTGTAATGCCCTAGAAAGTTGAGTCTTAACAGTGTTTATTGAAATTGACATTTGATTGGCTATTTCCTGATAGCTCATTTCCTTAAAACGACTCAAAAGAAAAACCTCTCTGCATTGTGCAGGAAGTTCATCAATCAACCTCTGAATACAACTTTCAAGTTCCTCCGCGGCAAATTTATCAAAATATTTATCAGCAGTTTCAAGTTCAAGAAGTTGCATCCTATACTTCATTTCATTTATATAGTCTTTAGATAATCTGTTGGTTACCTGCATCTTTTTAATATAATTTATGGAATTATTATGCACACAACGATAAAGAAAAGCCTTTAGAGACAAACGTTCATCCAGGGTTTCGCGAACTTCCCAAATCTTTACAAACGTTTCCTGTACAATTTCATCTGAAATTTCGAGATGCTTAACATAAATTCGTGCATAATTACACAGTTGTTTATGATACAGCTTAAAAAGTAACTCGAAAGCAGACGTATCGTCCTGCTTAATCCGTTTAGTAATCTCAATATTAAGTATTTCGTCTTTAGTCACGTAGGTAAATTGTAGCAAGCCTAGAATAAAACTTCAAACTTTAAAAGTATTGTTATACGCTAAGTTCGATTGTAATCGTTTTCATAATTTAAAATACATAAATTAAAATCATTACAATAAATTTTAAATGATATTAAATGTAAACGTTTTTATTGCAATATTAGTTTTCTTACCATAGTTTTACAAATATTTTTGAACTAAAACCTTGTAGAATTTAAGATTTAAGCGTACCATGAAAAACAAAAACAACATTTTGCTCCCATGTATCCTTGCAATAGCCAATCTCCTTTTAATTACAGTTACATTGCAAGCTCAGGTGAAATTACCCTCGTTCTTTACCGATAACATGATATTACAGCAAAAAGATAATGTTGCCATTTGGGGATGGGCTGAGGCCCAGAGTACTATATCCGTAGTACCGTCGTGGGATAATAAGAAATATACAACAATAGCTGATGTTTCAGGAAAATGGAAATTAAAAATAGTTACACCTGCAGCAGGAGGCCCTTACAGTATTACTGTTAGCAGTGGTAAAGTATTAAAAATAAACAATGTAGTAATTGGAGAAGTTTGGCTTTGCGCCGGCCAATCAAACATGGAAATGCCTATGAAAGGATTCAGGGGCACTCCTGTTTTAGGATCAAATGATGACATTTTAAAATCAAAGAATAGAAATATCAGGTTGTTTACGGTTCCGAGATCGGCTAAAACGGAGCCCCAGGATACGTGCGGGGGACAATGGAAAGAGGCATCACCCGAATCCGTTGCTAATTTCAGTGCTACCGGTTACTACTTCGGAAGGTTACTGAACAAAATTTTGGATGTCCCCGTTGGGTTGATTTGTGTTAGTTATGGAGGTTCCTGCATTGAAGCATGGATGAGCAAAAACACCTCACAGTCATTCGAAGATATAAAAATACCTGCAAAAGATGGTATAATCAAAGTACCCAACCGCACGCCCACAGCACTGTATAATGGAATGCTCCATCCTGTCATCGGGTATGGAATAAAAGGATGCATCTGGTACCAGGGTGAAACAAACTACAAAGAAGCCGACATATATCCTCATCTTTTTACTACCATGGTGAAGGAATGGCGTTCGCTCTGGGGAATTGGAGACTTTCCCTTCTATTACACACAAATTGCACCATTCAACTACTTCAGCCTCGAACCAAAGGGCTCAACTGCCATTGTCAACTCTGCCTATATTCGTGAAGCCCAGTTAAAGTCAGCAGATTCGATCCCGAATTCAGGAATGGCTGTTCTCATGGACATCGGCGAAGAAAATAACATTCATCCTGCCCATAAAAAAGATGGTGGTAAAAGGCTTGCTTACTGGGCCCTAGCAAAAACCTACAATATTTCTGGATTCGGATACACCAGTCCAAGCTATAAATCCATTGAGATTAAAGACACGGCTATTATTGTCTCCTTTAATAATGCGTCAAACGGTTTAACTTCGTTTGGAAAAGAGCTAAATTGTTTTGAAATTGCAGGAGCAGACAGACATTTTTTCCCAGCTAAAGCAATCATCAGGGCTAAATCAGTAATTGTATACGCTCATGAAGTGAAACAACCTGTAGCTGTACGATATGCCTTTAAAGATTTTGTAGTAGGCGACTTGTTTGGGAACGACGGACTACCGGTTTCATCCTTTAGGTCTGACTCCTGGTAAGTAAATCTAAATTGCTTATGCCTTTGCCTCTCTGGATCAAAAAGTTTTACTATTCTAAAACAACACCCTCAGGGTTTTTGAAACCCTGAGGGTTAAGAATTGGATTACTTAAGAAAATCCTTAATGAACACTTTATAACATGAAATCTATTCTGACCCTGATTTCCGCGATTTTCATCACATTGGCCACATCAATGGCCCAAACCGGCGAATTAAATCAGTGCAACATTATCTGGACGTCACAAAGCAAAAATTCCTCCGAATCCATGCCTTGTGGAGGAGGCGATATTGGCCTGAACGTGTGGGTTGAGAACGGCAATATCCTTTTCTATATTTCCCGAAGCGGTACATTTGACGAAAATAATGGTTTTCTGAAACTTGGAAGGGTCCGGATTAAGCTCAATCCGAATCCATTTGCAGGCAAGGATTTCAGACAGGAACTTGTATTGAAGGATGGTTATGTAACAATAGCAGGATCCAATCGTGGATATTCGGCGCAGGTAAAGATTTGGGTGGATGTATTCCGACCAGCCATACATATTGATATATCAGGAAACAAAGCTATTTCTACAGAAGCAATTTATGAAAGCTGGAGATACGCCGACCGGCCTTTCAGAAACGGTGAAACTTTTGCCAATTCACTGAAATGGTCATCGCTAAAGAATCTCAAAACGTTTAAAGATGACATCAGTTTTACCAAAGAAGGAGTTTTATTCTATCACCGGAATAATGACCGGTTCTCTGCCTTTGATATAACTGTACATGAGCAAGGACTGGATTCAGTAAAGTCTCAAATGTTCAACCCTTTGAAGAACCTGACGTTTGGGGGAATCATGCAGGGGCAAAACATGGAGCCTGATAGTATAGTGGATGGAGCCTATTTATATACCGATTTTAAAGGATGGAAGCTGAAAAGTAAATCGCCTGCAAAAACTCAAAAAATAGATATTTTTCTTTACACTGATCAGGTTAATGCGATTGCAGACTGGCAGAACAGTCTGCAACAGGTAATAAAAGATGCAAGACTAAATGAAAAAACTGCTGAACAGAAAACCCGTGAATGGTGGAAACAGTTTTGGAATCGGAGTTTTATCTATATCAATCAGACTAAGGGTGGCCAAAATACGCCTGAATGGCAGATAGGACGTAATTATCAACTGTTCAGATATATGTTAGGTTGTAATGCATCCGGACAATACCCCACCAAATTCAATGGGGGGCTTTTTACCTACGATCCCTGCTTTACAGATACTTCGCGAAAATTTACACCTGATTACCGAAACTGGGGCGGAGGACTAATGACTGCCCAAAATCAACGCCTGGTGTACTGGCCCATGCTCAAAAACGGCGATTTTGATATGATGAAATCCGAGTTTTTGTTTTATTTGCGCTCACTACACAATGCAGAGCTGCGGAGCAAAGTTTATTGGAGCCATGCAGGAGCTTGTTTTACGGAACAAATCGAAAATTTCGGATTGCCCAACTGTGCCGAATATGGATGGAACCATCCTGCCAGTCTTGACCGAGGCGTGGAATACAACGCCTGGCTGGAATATACCTGGGACACGGTACTCGAATTCTGCATGATGATGCTTGAAAACGAACGATATAATGATGCAGATATTACCGAATATGTACCATTCATTGAGAGTTGCCTCACGTTCTTTAACGAACATTACCAGTACCTTGCTCAAAAACGCGGAGCTAAAACCTTTGATGGTGAAGGACATCTTATTTTATATCCGGGATCAGGAGCCGAGACCTACAAAATGGCGTACAACTCAACATCCACGATAGCCGCATTAAAAACTGTGCTTACCAGACTTTTGGAATTGCCTGCAAAGTATCTTAATGAACAGGAGAGAGAAAAATGGGCTGCCATGCTGAAACGGATTCCTCCTTTGAATTTTAGAGAATTCGACGATCATAAGACCATTTCTCCTGCAAAACTGTGGGAACGCATTAATAATACGGAACCAACACAGCTTTATCCGGTTTTTCCATGGGGAATTTATGGTGTGGGAAGGCCGGATCTGGACGTAGCAATAAATACTTGGAAGTATGACACCTTAGCCCTTAAATTTCGCAGTTATGTTGGGTGGAAACAGGATAATATATGGGCTCCATGTCTGGGTTTAAAGGATGAGGCAGCCCATCTTAATTTGCTCAAGCTTAAAGATTCCGGGCGCCGTTTTCCAGCTTTCTGGGGTCCGGGTTTCGACTGGACTCCGGATCATAATTGGGGTGGTTCCGGAATGATTGGTTTACAGGATATGCTCTTACAGACGGATAAAGATAAAATCTATCTCTTTCCAGCCTGGCCTAAAAACTGGGACGTTCATTTTAAACTCCACGCTCCTTACCAAACTACGGTTGAAGGTATTGTAAAGAACGGAAAAGTGGAAATGCTAAAAGTTCTACCGGAATCGAGAATGAAAGATGTAGTAAATATGTTTTAGTTGAAGAAGCCCATTAGCCATTGGCTTTAGCCCTTAGGAGATGGATATGTCCAGAGCTAAAAGCCAATGACTAATAGCTATGTTCTTATTCGTGCCTATAAAGTTCCCATCCAAGATAACTATCAATAACTTCTTCAAGGATGTCGCTCACATTGCCACGGACCATAGCCACATGATGTTCGAAACCATTCTTGCACAAATACTTTAGCAGTTTTTGCAAATTAGGCACACGAGTTACAGCTATTCCACCATCCATTCCATACGGATCGTCTGTAAATTCTGCTTCACCCAGATAGCTTTTGATAACACCAAATGTATCGTCCGTAGATATCCTGAAATAAGTAGCAGGTCCTGCTTTTACCTTGCCCTTAACAGCACCAAAACAGTTTTCCTGTCCAAGTACTGTGCCCAATACATCGAGGTTCGATATTTCGATCTCGTTTCCAAAGAAGCTTTTCGGGTAATTGCTGCAATGGGTACAGACACACATATCCCGGTCGTCACCAAAATTGTTGTTCCAATCGAGAATGGCAGGCGGACGTCCGGAAGCCAATGCCAGCATATACATAGAGACAACCCCTGCCAGATCCACTTCACAGGCACAGGGCATCAGTTTTTCACCCAGCATGCTCATGGAAACGCAGGTTGCACATCCGTAGTTTTTCTGAATAGACTCCCAGCACTGAATAGCAGCTGCATCAATCTGGTTTTCATCCATCCATTTCTCAATAACTACTCCAAACTTGGCTTGTTTCTTTATTTTTTCTTCATGAATGAAAGAGGGAATTTTACCATATTCTTTGATATCGACCATCTTCTTCTTCAAATCCGAGGCTTGGTCATCGATTCTCAGTGCTTCTCCCAAAATTTCCGACATATCAATGGGCACTACCGTTATTCCCGAAGCCTGTAACAGTTTTTCGCTGGCACGCATGGTCTGGAAAGCAGCAGGACGGGCACCTATTGCTCCTATCCGTGCATGTTTTAATCCGCCAACCACCCTGCAAATGGCAGCAAACCTGTGAATATCATTTTTAAAAGTCTCACTTGTCACTTTACAGGTATGAAACGTAGTATCCGTAAAGGGAATTCCATACTGATACAGGTTATTACAAACTGAAAGCTTTCCGCAGAATGCGTCGCGACGGCTCTTTACATCTACCTTATTGTTTTCATCATCCTCTGCCTGAACCAGAACAGGAACATTCAACTCTGCATATTTCAATGTATTTACAATACCCAGTTCATCACCAAAATTCGGTAACGTAACTATAATCCCATCGATCTTGTCCCTGTTTTTACTAAACAGATCGGCACACTTCCTGGCATCCTGGATGGTTTCCACAGCACCGGTAGGAGTCTCCTCCACAGGCAGTATAACGCTGCCGTAGCCAGTTTTTTCAAGTACATCAAGTATCTGCTTCCGACCTTCCTGGGCTAGCTTGAAGTTGAAAATATTTCGTGTTCCTACGATTACTCCGAAAGTGAGTTTTTGTTTGTAAGCCATATGTGTTGTTTTTAAATTATCTATGAAAGTTGAACTTTGGGCTGTTAACTATTAGGCTTTAGCAGCTAACAGCAATTTTTATTCTTTTCGCTGCATCCTGTCAATAACCACTGCCAGCAGAATCACTAATCCCTTGATTACCTGCTGCCAGAAGGGTGAAACGTTCAATAATACGAGCCCGTTATTAAGTACACCAATAATAAGGGCACCAATGACTGTGCCAATGATT
>DATBXH010000869.1:0-6975 GCA_036514375.1 Bacteroidales bacterium
TTCCTGCCGATCAAGCTAATCTGAAGGTTCTGCAACCCCATCTTCGATATAATCTTTTTGGGTAGATTATAATTGATAGATACTTCGCGTAATTTAATATAGCTATTATCAAACACAGCATGGTCATATTGATTGGAATAACCGGCTCCGGAACCCCATCCAAAACTATTCATATAATAATAGGCGGCATCAACAACAGTGGTATTCTTATCCCCTGCAGAAGTCACACCATCCAGCACAAGTCCGTCATGATAAGTACCGCTCGCAGACAACACTTTATTGCCTCCTCCGTCAATATTATAGGAAAGCCCTCCGTGTGCGGCATCACGATATTGCAAGGAATTCTTATACTGACCGGCACCGATCATGTACAACGTAGGTGTAGAAACGATTTGTCCGCCAATCCTATAATCGATCATAAAATCAACAGAAAAATCTTTGTACGATAAACTGTTAAAAAAACCTCCCACTACCTTTGGTGTTACATTTCCCACTTTACTGTAATTGTTATAGTCGATAGCGTAGGTGCCATCCGGATTGACTATTTTTTGCCCTTTATCATTTGTGGCAATCGGGTGTACATAAATATCGCCCAGAGCATCGCCTACACTTGCTTTGATGAGCAATGATCCGCCATCGGCGTTATACAATTCAAGGGAACTTAACCCTTCCATTAACCTGTCAAGTTTGTTTCTGTTAATAGCAAAGTTAAAACGGGAGTTCCATTTGAAAGAACGCCCTTCAACAGGGGAGCCATTCAATGCAACTTCAAATCCTCTATTAGTGAGGTCTCCAATATTTGCAATCATGCTTGATGCTCCACTAGAGGAAGGAAGGCTCATTTGTAATATCTGATTATCAATTTTATTATTATAATACGACACATCCAAACCTAAACGGTTATTGAAGAATCGGATGTCTAATCCAAATTCCGTCTCGTATTTCTTTTCCGATTTTAATGCATCGTTTCCATAATTGCTATTTGCAGCCGTTTGGTAAATGGCAGTTCCTGAAAGTGCCTGTACCGAACTTTGATTATAAGCTACGCTGGCATCATACATGCCAGGATGATTACCTACAATACCCCATGACGCCCTGACTTTTCCAAAGCTCAGGAAAGAAGGTACGGTAAATGCTTCGGAGAATACGAAGCTACCATTAACAGACGGATAGAAATAGGTGTTATTTGAGGGTGCCAATGTCGAAGTAGACTCACTTCTGCCGGTACCTTCCAGGTATAACCATGTCTTATAACTTAAAGCGAGAGTTCCAAATTCCGCCATATAAGATTGATACTTACGCGTAGCTGATGTTGTGGCTGAACTTGCTGAATTGGCTAAGCTAAACCAGTCCTCATTAACCAGCCCATCACTGGTCCCTGAACTGGCATCGGTGTAAGTATCTCTTTTCCCTGTAAATCCAGCGGAAACAGTGATGCCAAAATCTTCAGCGATCTTATCGGTATAAGTCGCTAATGCGTCCCCATACAACAGACTGTAACGGCCATTCTGTATTCCATAATATCCTGAATTTCCAAAAGCCGATGGATACTGGTTGTACTGCTTATCTTCGACTCTTATACTGGTAAAATCATTACCAAGACGCCCCCTCACCTTTAGTTTCTTAGTTAAATCAATGTTTAGCGTTAAACTATTTATAATGCGATCCTGGCTTTCATCATAACTATTCCTTAGCCGGTTCCAAAGCAAGTCCAGCAATTCAGTTCCACGGATATTGTAAACCAAAGCTTCTGTAGGGTCTAATTGGGTTTGATTAAATGGCACCCATTTATAGCCTTTTGTGGTTTGGTATTTATTGAGATAAGTCCCCATGTCATCCATACGGCTAAAAAAGCCATTGAATGCACCTGTAATTCTTGACATCAGGGTAGGTCGGTTGTGTGTAAAGGTATTGTTATAGGTAGAAACAAGATCAATACTCACCCTATTGCTCAACTTCAACGTTCCGTTAAAGTTAAAATTGTTCTTTTGCATATCTCCGCCGCGCTGAATTCCTTTGTAATCCGTTCTCAGGTAAGCAAAACGATAATTCCCCACATCCGATCCATTGGAAAAAGCTAAATTAGCACTTGAATTGTAACCGGTCTGGAAAAAATCCCTGTAGTTATTGGGCTGAGCCACATATTTGCGCATGGTTCCGTCCCAATACTTCACGGTACTGCCATCGAATTTTGGCCCGAACTCACCATAAGCTCTGTAAATAGGATGCTTTGAACCATCCGTATCAGTTAGCCAGCCTGCATCGTCAGAACCAAACGATCCTACATTGATGTCCCTCCAATAACCCGGTCCGTATTCGTTTTGATAATCAGGTATAAATCCGACTTTTTCAGCAGTGTAGGTATATCCAAAATCGACACCCATGCCTTTGTGTTTGGAACCTTTTTTTGTAGTAATCACAATGACACCGTTAGCAGCTTCCGAACCATAGAGAGCTGAAGCGCTGGCTCCTTTTAACACCGAAAGTGATTCGATGTCTTCCGGGTTAATATCGAGCACTCCGTTTTCCCTGATACGGGTTTCTGACCAATAATCAGTATTATTGGTGGCATTTTTATAATTGAGTAAAGCATGATTCCGGATTGGGATTCCATCAACAACATACAAAGGCTGTGTATTTAAATTAATGGAGGTAGTTCCACGGATTTGAATATTCACGGCACTGGTAGCTCCACCAGGAGCACTGTTTACGCGAACTCCGGCTGCCTTACCATAAAGAGCAGAAGCAAAGTTTGTACTTCCTGTTTCAGTAAGATCTTTTGAACTAACCGTACTTACGGCGTAACCTAACGCTTTTTGTTCCTTTTTTATCCCAAGTGCAGTTACCACAACTTCATTAAGACTATGTATATCTTCAGCCATGATAATGTCAATGGTAGTTTGATTCCCTACCACTTTTTCTTCAGTCAGGTAACCGACAGAGGAAAATACCAATACTGCTTGTGGAGAGGCAACAACTATTTTATAATTACCATCTATATCAGAGACTACACCATTGGTAGTTCCTTTTTCAAGAATAGAAGCACCGATAACCGGTTCCCCACTCAGGTTGGTAAGTTTACCACCTACGGTTAATTTCTGTAAAATATTTTCACTTTTGGCTGATACATAAGAATTGTTACAAAATATAATTAACGCTAAAAGCAAAATCACTCGTAATAGTTTTCGATGGGGGATTTGATGCAAAACTCCCATCCATTCATAGGAAATCTTTTTCATACTTTTTTCTTTAGTTAGAATTGAATTACTCTGGGTTACATCTTAAAATTAAACTGGAAAACTATTAGGCCGTTCTCCAGTGGAGTCGAGCGTTACGATCCTGTAAGCTTTAGGGAGGTTTTTTCTGTCAAATTCCAGTAGTGTAGCGATTCGAATTTGACGTAGCTGTAAAAAGTGTATGAGCAGTAGTTTTATTTGCTCAGATTCTGGATAGTTTCTAATACTTTTTCATAATTTCGTAGTTTTTTAGTTATATTTAATCTATTCATTAAGTTCAGACCGGAAGATGTTCGCGGCATTTTCCGGTCGTTTTATTTAGATTTTTCATCTAAATGTCGATAGTTAATCCCCATCTCTTGCAATCTTTTTAAGGTCTCCTGCAGTCGAACAAGGAACTGATTATAGTCTTGTTTATCTTTGGGCGACCATAAGATCTCTGCCATCGCACAGATTCGCGGAAATATCATATATTCAGCTTGTTTTTCGGTTGGGATATATTCGGTCCAAACATTGGCCTGGGCACCAAGTATATGTTTTGCTTCTTCTGAAGATAATTGAGGTGGTATCGGGTTAAAAGAATAAACCTTTTCAAGTGAAAGAAATCCCCCAAATGCCAAAGGTTCCTTTGTTTTATCGAGAGATTGATAATGATCGAAATAGCAAAACTCTCCCGGTGTCATCACAACATCATGACCCGTATGGACAGCTTCTATTCCTCCATCATATCCTCTCCAGGACATCACAGTGGCTCTTTCAGGAAGCCCCCCTTCGAGTATTTCATCCCATCCAATCAATCTCTTCCCTTTGGAAGCTATAAAACGTTCAATACGCTTTACAAAATAACTCTGTAGTTCCAGCTCATCTTTAAGCCCTTCGTCTTTAATACGTTTCTGACAGTCAGGACACACTTTCCATCTGGTTTTAGGGCATTCGTCACCGCCAATATGAATATACTGGCCTGGGAATAAATCAATAACCTCATCCAAAATATCTTCTAAGAATTTAAAGGTTCCTTCTTTACCGGCACAAAATACGTCGTCACTAACACCCCACTTGGTATATACTTTAAAGGGCCCTCCTGTGCACGAAAACTCAGGATATGCACTTAGAGCCGCAACAGCGTGCCCTGGCATTTCAATTTCAGGAACAATCGTGATATGACGTTTTTGGGCATACTTTACAACATCTTTTATTTGTTCCTGGGTATAATAGCCACCATAACGGATACCGTCAAATTTTGGATCTGTCTCGCTATAAGGGCCAACCATGGTTTCATCACGCCAGGCACCAATTTGTGTGAGCTTGGGGTATTTTTTTATTTCAATGCGCCAACCCTGATCATCTGTTAGATGCCAATGGAGCGTATTTATTTTATACATGGCCAGCATGTCAATCATTCTTTTGACAAACTCTGCCGAAAAAAAATGTCGAGATACATCGAGGTGCATTCCACGCCACGCGAAAGATGGAGCGTCTTTAATCTGCAAACATGGTATGCTAAATTTCATCGATTCTTCCTTATTGGAGAACATCAGCTGAAGTAAAGATTGAACTCCGTAAAACAAACCGGACTGATCGGCTCCATTAATGATAATGCTATGTTTAGAAACGTCCAAAGTGTAACCTTCTTTCTCCTTAACAGAACCATCAATCTTTAAGATAATTGAATTTTTTATTACTTTACTGGCAAAGGTAATTTCCAGATTTGCTCTGTTTATTGTCCTAATTTGATCGGCAAGATATCTTGCGGTTTCGTTAATGCCCGATGTATCTGCAGGGACAGTAATCTTTGTCTTGGGAGTTACCAAAAACGTACCCTTCCCATAAATTATTGACGCCGGTGCGGGTACAATGTCAGCAACAGGCCTTTTTTGTGCCCGGGATATCGAAACCGTCATATTAGTAAAGAATATGAACACGATCAAAGCCTTTATCATAATTTTATTTTTCATACAACTATGGTATTTTTGGACATTAATGATTGATCATAAATCAAAGCTGCAGCTCCCAGCAAGTTAATCTTCGCATTCTGAGATACTTCAATGGCCAGATCCTGAGTAATACGTTTGAATGGGAATTCGTTAATACTATCCATCATTGCCTTGTGGAAAAAACGGAATGATCCGGCTCCTGAACCGCCAAATACGATAGCTTCAGGTCCCACTGCCAATAATATGGTCTTAATTAAATTGCCAAGATGCGTCCCATACTCATCAAGAATTTTAATTGACTTTAAATCGCCTGATAAAGCCCTTTCATAAACATCCTGACCTGTTATTCCATAAATTTCAGTGAAAAATTTTCCACTACAATAGAATTCGTAATTATGATCTTTATAAGGAATGCTTGCAAATTCGCCTGCTATGGACAGTCGACCTGCATACAGTTTTCCATTAATAATAATACCGGCTCCGATACCTGTTCCTAATGTTAACCCTACCAAATTATTATATTTCCACCCCCTGCCAAACATCTTCTCTCCTAATGCAAAACAATTTGCATCATTTGACACACATACCCTTTTCCCAAAAATTTTTTCGATTTGCTTTTTTAAATGAACTTCTTTCCAGGAAGGGATATTGGTCAGGTCGTAAGCAATCCCTTCAGCCTCATCAACCAGTCCTGGAACCCCAATTCCAATTCCGATGACGTACGGATCCATCAATTGACTAATTCCCTGAGTGATATCTTCAATGATCATTCCTGCCGGACGAAACGCATCTGTGGAAAAGCAAAGCTCTTCCAGCAGTTTGTTATCAGCTATTTTTCCTACGCTGATTTTGGTTCCTCCAATATCTACACCTATTACACTCTCCATTTTATAACTTTAATTAATAATTCTACAAATTGCTATTTTCTAACCTTGTGCCCAATTGTGGCGAAATAAAAAATAAATACATAAATAGGAACCATAATCCAATATGCTAACTTCTGACTCCCCCAATGATCGGCTAAGAAACCATAAAGTAATGGAATAGTGGCTCCTCCTGCAATGCCCATAACGAGCAACGCAGAACCAGCCTTAGTAAATTTTCCCAAATCTGCAATTGCCAAAGGCCAAATTGCCGGCCACATAAGGGCATTAGCCAATCCCAAAAGAGCAATACAGGCTACGCTGGCATAACCCGAGAAAAGAATTGCACACAATACAAGAAAAAAACCAACAATAGCTGATACAGCCAAAGCTCTTTCCTGTCTAATAAATTTAGGAATTGCAATAATTCCAATGATATAGCCAAGCACCATCGAAGCCAACGTAAAGGCGGTAAATTTTCGGGCAATATCAAGGGCAATACCTTGCGATTGTCCATAGAGAACAATTGTATCTCCGGCCATTACCTCAACACCCACATAAAAAAACAGTGTGATGAAACCTAAAATAAGATGAGGAAAGTGTAATAAATTGGTCTTATGGTTACCATTGGCAGTAAACGATTCTTCATCAGTATCCGTTTCAATTTCAGGCAAATGAGCATATCGAACCATAAGAGATAATCCCGTCAATACAACAGCCATCGATACATAAGGCAGTATAACACGATGAGCCAAACTATTAAGAAATATTTCCTTTTCAGGGCCCGATACAATTTTTATCTGTTCAACAATCTGATTAGCTCCCTTAAGAACAATTGCTCCAAGAACCAATGGACTGATTACTCCGGCGACTTTATTACATATACCCATAATGCTTATACGTTTGGCTGCACTTTCCCTCGAACCGATAAGAGTGACGTAC
>DATBXH010000870.1:0-6065 GCA_036514375.1 Bacteroidales bacterium
TTCAACCATATCTTCCTCAACCCTGAGATTACCGATAATAAAATCCTGGCGTTCAGGCGTATTTTTTCCCATATAAAACTCAA
The DNA here is from genome assembly GCA_036514375.1 of Bacteroidales bacterium. Classification (GTDB taxonomy): domain Bacteria; phylum Bacteroidota; class Bacteroidia; order Bacteroidales; family JAAUTT01; genus JAAUTT01. Next base: position 84 of record DATBXH010000870.1, read on the forward strand.
GTAATTCGGCTATATTATCTGCTTTACGAAGTGTCACGGGCTCGAGCCGAATATTTGCATTAATAAAATGCTTAAATTCATCAGGAGAAATTTCACCCAATCCTTTAAACCTAGTTATTTCGGGATTCGGGCCTAATTCTTTTATAGCACTTTCGCGTTCCTGCTGATTGTAACAGTACAATGTCTTCTTTTTGTTCCGTACCCGAAACAACGGTGTTTGCAATATATAAAGGTGTCCGTTTTTTATCAGATCAGGGAAAAATTGAAGAAAAAAAGTAATCATCAACAAACGAATGTGCATACCATCGACATCGGCATCCGTAGCAATAACTACCTGATTGTACCGCAAATTTTCAATGCCATCTTCTATATTAAGAGCCGCCTGCAAAAGGTTAAACTCCTCATTCTCATAAACAATCTTTTTAGTTAAACCATATGTATTTAATGGCTTTCCCTTAAGACTAAAAACAGCCTGCGTATTTACATCGCGCGACTTAGTAATTGACCCACTTGCCGAATCACCTTCTGTTATAAAGATGGTAGTTTCGGATCCACGGTCCTCATCAGTATCAAAATGAAGGCGACAATCTCGCAACTTTCGGTTATGAAGGCTTACCTTCTTAGCCCGCTCCCTAGCAAGACTTTTGATTCCTGCCATCGCCTTGCGTTCCTTTTCTGATTCAACAATTTTACGGAAAATTGCTTCTGACGTATCTGGGTTGCGGTGCAGGTAATTATCGAGTTCTTTTTTAAGGAAATCGGTCACAAAATTCTTTACCGAAGGCCCATCCGGTCCAATGTCCTTTGAACCGAGTTTAGTTTTAGTCTGTGACTCGAAAACCGGCTCCTGAACTTTTACACTAATAGCACTTACAATGGAGATTCGAATATCCGAAGGATCAAATTCTTTTTTGTAGAATTCGCGAATTACCTTGACATATGCTTCCCGAAATGCCTGAAGGTGAGTACCACCCTGGCTTGTATTTTGACCATTTACAAAACTGTAATATTCTTCACCGTACTGATTACCATGGCATATGGCTATTTCAATGTCTTCTCCTTTCAAATGGATAATAGGATAAAGCCCGGTACTGCTCATATTTTCGTTAAGCAAGTCAAGCAATCCATTTTGCGAATAGTACTTCGTACCATTAAATACGATAGTCAAACCACTATTCAGGAACACATAATTACGGCACATACGTTCGAGATATTCCACCATAAAATGATAATTCCCAAACAATGTTTCATCTGCCATAAATGTCACCAAGGTACCATTGGTTTTATCACTGTCTTCTTCGGGATGGTCCATCACAAGATTTCCTTCCGAAAATTCCGCGAATTTAGAACGCTTGTCACGGAAACTCTGTATGGAAAAATGAGAAGACAGCGCATTTACAGCTTTAATGCCCACACCATTTAAACCAACCGATTTTTTAAATACTTTGTCATCGTATTTAGCCCCAGTGTTCATCTTTGAGGCAACATCTATCACTTTTCCAAGAGGAATTCCACGACCATAGTCACGTATCCTCACCTGACGGTCGTTTATGGTAATCTCAATTACCTTTCCGAAGCCCATCATATATTCGTCGATACAATTATCAAGTACTTCTTTTACAAGAATGTATATGCCATCATCAGGAGATGTACCATCCCCCAGCTTACCAATGTACATCCCCGGACGCCGGCGGATGTGCTCTTTCCAATCAAGCGTACGAATCGTATCTTCCGAATAATTTGCAGCCGTCATAATATTTAAATTTGAGCAAAGATATATAAAACCCCATCCCCCTATTAACCGATTTTTCAACAGGGGTGTTAATAGATAGTGAATATATTATGGTGGTGTGGGTTACACAAAAGTTCAGATTGTAGGTTCAATTTTTAACGATAGTCTATGATCTAAAGTCTTTACAGACAATTTAACTAATTGACCAATAGGTAAAACCAATTATATAAACTACAAAGCATAATAACCCAATAATCTCAATCTTCCTGCCTTTTGCCTGGGAGTCTTCATCAAAGGCCAGAACTTTGTGTCCGTTGGGCAGCAACTTACGAAATGTATGTAAGTACCGTCCCATAAAGAATCCGATAATCCCTCCAAAAATACAAAATAGATAGGCATTACGAAGATAAGTACTACTTACTTTATCAGGCTGTGAAAGGAAATCCATACGCTTTTTTTTCCATTCTTCAAGTTGGTCTTTACTTACTTCCTGTCCACGCTGCTTCATTATCTCATTTGCCCAATGATAATCGTTCAAGCTCCATTCGTCAGGTTTCTGAAGTATTTCAAGTAGTTCTTTATCTGAAAATTCGAAAAGATAATAATCCTTATCGAGTTTCTCTATGTCAACTTCGACCAATTCCTCCAAAAGCTTTTGAGCAGCTTCATAATCTTCCTGTTTTACTTTAACATGTAGTTCCTCTTCAAGCGTATTCCCTGCGAAAACAACATCACCGGTGGCCTCCGTTTTCTCAACATCATAAGCTATGTTATTTTTTTGAAGTAACTCGATAATTCCTGCTGCTTCTATATATGTATTGAATTTTCGTAAGGTTATTAATTCGTCCATGGTCCTAGCTTTTTGACGCTTAAAAGTATAAATTAAAATGTAGGAAACAAAAAAAGAAAGTTAAAGAACAAGGTTACTGGTTAAGTATGGTTTATAAATGACAGCTCAAATATTCACAGCCACCACCTTAAACCATGTATTACAATGCAAACGATATGAAGAATGATTATCGAAGTGCCAAATCCATTCATTATTCAGGTTTTGAGGAAGCTTATCGGTATAGACAAGCGGTTTTTTATGAATTATTTTCCCTTCCTTATCAACAGACAATTCTTCAATGTCGCTGATCAGGCAACTTTTTAATTTCGGCAACAAACCAATATGCGTTTCCTGTATCAGCCTTCGGAGTCGAAGTTCGAATTCAGTGGTTATCTTACAACATTTTCGTAAATAGTCAATAAGAATAATATCCAGTTGATTGAGGATATTACATGATACCACAAAGTCAAAATCCTTCAAACTAAAGTCTAATCGCGGTTTTAAATTAGTTAAATCTATCTCGGATTTTGTCTTTCTCATAGATCGTGCTTCTTCATAAATTGGAGTGGCGAAGCCGGAAATATCAGTCTCCATCAACCTGATATTTTTAAATCCCTTGATCTTTTTCCGGATCTGTGCCGGATGCTTTATATCAAAAAGCCAAAGTTCGTTGAACCTTTCTGCTAACTTTTCAAAAGGTACATCCAGAAGCCAACCACTGCCTAGGATAGCGGCCTTCTGTGTGTCTTTATCTGCTGCTTCCTGAAGAATGGACGCCTTGGTATTCTCAAGATGGGACTTCCATTGTTCTGCCTCAGAGATATAACGGCTAATAATACCTTCCTGGTCGGTAAAATATCCTAACTTTCGAAAAATTTTCCTGTTTGATACCTGAAAAGTGGAATCCATAATTTGCAATCAACCATTACTTCTTAACTGCTGTAATTGCTCTATCATTAAGATCCTAAATTTTTCTGTTAATTCTTTGGCTGAGAGTTTCTCAAAATCGGCGTAAGGTACCGGATCCAGTATCTTTACCTTAATTGTATTCTTTGTCCTAAAAACCAATCCATGCTTTGGCAACAAATCTGATGTACCATCAAGAACGATAGGTAATATAGACGCTTTAGCTTTCAAAGCAATTTTAAAAGCCCCTTCTTTAAAATTATGTATTTCTGCATCTTCTGATCGTGTTCCTTCCGGAAATATCATAATCGAGCTTCCATCTCTCAAATTTGTTTCACACATGTTAAACATCTTAAGATGACTGGTTTTGTTACCACGATCAACAGGAATATAACGGTTTAGAGACATATTCCATCCAACAATAGGTATTTTAAATAATTCCTTTTTAGAAACCCATTTAAAATGGGTAAATAAACGGTAAAGTACAATGATATCGAGCATGGACTGGTGGTTACAAATCATTACGTAAACACCATCAGATTTAATTTTACGACGATCGATAATTTTAACCTTCCAGAATGGGTTCGTAAAGATGTAAGTAGATGCCCAAAAGCAAGAGAAAAGGTGAAGCACCTTTAATCGTTTGTCGAACAAGACTGTTGTAAACCAGATTACTACTGCGATAGGAAAAAGTAAAATAAAACTTAAGAAGACAATAAGCCAGGTATATACAGCAACTAAATAATAATACATAATAAAAAGTCCATTTTTTTGATTGTGGTAAAAATACCATATTTTGCATTCATAAAAAATTGACAACTATGAAACCATTTAAATCAGCAAAAGGCTTTGCCAACTGGCTTCTGAGAATAGCCCTTGCCTCAATTCTTTACAATCTGTACAGCAATGTTTTATCTACTATGGCCTTTACCAATCTTTCGTTCCTGGTAGCTTTAGCAATAGTAGTATTTGGATTTTTACTCTTAATCGGGGGCCTGATGGCAAAACCCACACTAACAATTATAGCTGGTTTAGGGATTACCTTAATTACGGTATATAAAATAATCATATCGTTTAATGGAATGTTTGATCACTATCTTGTTTCCCAGTTGATCCCACTTGCTATTGGTTTCTATTTTCTAACAAATGGTAACGACCGTTGAAAATGGCATTCAATTTGATAAATGTATTTGAAGAGGGAAAGAAAAAGTTTAACTTTATCAAGATTGAACCTTACCCAATGTTGGATAATAAATTATTAATTATGAAGAATTTATTTACTTTTATTTTTATCCTGTTATGTGGAGAGCTTTTTGCTCAAACCAAAGTGACCCAGCCTAAACCAATCCCCTATGATACCATTGTTCGTTTTGGAGATCGGAAAATCCCCGTCGTTAAACTTACTATTGGTTCGATTTCTGTAACATACGCTTTACCATCCAAACCAGATTCTATTATCAGGCTCGAAAGGAAAGAAATCGAAAAGATTATTTTTAGAAACGGAAATATCACTGTCTTAAATAAAGCCGTGGTGGAAGTAGTAAGGGATGATCAATGGCAGGCTATTTTGGTTACGCGTGATGAAAACGAAGTTCAGGGGCTTTACAAACGTGGATTGGTAAGTGCCCGGTCTGCAACAAATTCAAGGGACAAGAAGAAAGCTGAAGAAAGTGCCACAATAAAAATTCAGAAAAAAGCTGCGATGCAGAAGGCTTATATCATTTTAATTACGCACGAAGAATACTATGGTGGATATGGAGATCCTCCCGGGTATTACGTTGAAGGAGTTTCATACGGAACAGAACCTTTGGAAACCGGCACAAACGTGGTAGACCCTAAAAACAAAACAAGCAAGGACAACAAAGATTCAAAAACAAATTCGAAAAACTAGTTTCATGACTTTTCATATTTTGAAAAACATTAACATCTGAAAAATAGTCATAAGTAGAAAAAAAAGGCTCTGTCGGTTATAACCGGCAGAGCCTTTTTTTTCTACTTAATTGACGGCCATCATCCTAATCACGTTAACGGCAATTTTTAGCCATGTTAATTTATCCATGATTTTGTACAGTTTTCCATTGTCACTCATAGGTTGAAGCGCTAGTTTTAGTGTAACATATTAACATTTACAATACATTAATTATTACTAACTTAATCATTATTTTATGAAACAACATTTACACAAAATGTCATTGGTATGTCTTATTTTACTGATGACGAATCTTCTATGGGGACAACGGCAGATGGAAAATCTTAATCGTGGTTTGGTAGCGGTGAAAGTGAGCAGCGGTGTTTTTTTAAGCTGGCGCGTGCTTGGTACCGAATGGACAACAGCAAGTTATAACATCTATCGCGATGGCACCAAAATTGCCACAGTATCGAACACGGGGGCATCCAACTATACAGATGCTTCCGGTACCACCAGTTCTACTTATTATATAAGAGCAGTAATAGGAGGTACGGAGCAGACTGCATCTGCGACTGTCACACCTTGGGCGGATTTTTACAAGACGAT
>DATBXH010000871.1:0-4154 GCA_036514375.1 Bacteroidales bacterium
ATGGGAACAGTGGTGCATAAATCGGTAATTGAAAAAATAGGTTACTGGGACCAGGAAAATTTCCCTCAATACCATGGAGATTCTGACTTTACGTTCAGGGCAAAAAAAGAGGGCTTCAAATTGATCGTTTATCCGTCGCTAAAAATATTCAACGATATTACCCATACCGGAGTCTATCATAATCGAACATTTAAATCATTAAAAAATTCATTAAAAAGCATTAAATCAGATTTTAACTTATCAAAGGATATTCTGTTCTACCGAAAACACAGTACCTGTTTCATTGCCTATTGGTCCTTGTTTGTTAAATATTTCCGATATATAGGAGGTTTTATTAAACAGAAATATTTTTCTTTTTAAATGTTGACTATGAAAAAATTAGCCTATGTAACCTCCGATTATTTCATTGATGTTGATATACCCATTGTGACTGAGTTAAATAAACATTATGAGTTGCTCTGGATAGTTCACATCAAAACAGGGCCGGGACAGCGGTTTTCAATAAAAGAAGTGGCTGATTTTGCTAAACAAGAATCTATTCAAGTCATAATTAAAGAAATAACCACCCGTTACCGTCATCCTAAACAAATGCTTATGGACGTACGGACAATTTTCAAACTAAGAAAATTTAAGGCGGAAATCTGCTATTTTCAAACCTTTTTCAATCCATATTTACCACTTTTAGCTCGTTTGCTCCTTAAGGTTAAAACAATTGTAGTAGGTATCCATGATGTAGTTCCTCACAAAAATTTCCGTTCACTGCTATCACGGATCAATGATATGCTTTATTTGAGGATGTTCAAGAACTACCACTTCTATTCCGAAACTCAGAAAAGTTATTACGAACAACATTATAAAAAGAGAAATATTCTTATGGCCAGGCTGTTTTTAAAGGATTACGGACCTGCCAAAAATGTGCTTCAGCGAAATAAGATAAATTTCCTGTTTTTTGGTGTAATTCAGTACTATAAAGGGCTTGATTATTTAATTGAAGCTGCAAATTTGCTAGGCAAAGAGTTTGAAAATTTTAACATTACCGTCGCCGGTAAATGCGATGATTTTGAGCGATACAGAAAACTTATTGAAAAACCGGATCTTTTTGATTTGTCCATTAAAACTATTCCTAATCAGGAAATTCCGGATTTGTTTGCCAATGCTGATTTCCTGGTACTGCCTTATAGAGATGTTACCCAAAGTGGTCCGTTGCTTATTGCTTATAACTACAATATTCCAGTAATAGCCAGTAATTTTGCAGGTTTTAGAGAATATATCCAGGATGGAAAAACGGGTTACCTGTTTGAACCCGGAAACCCAAACGCATTATTCGAGGTAATGAAAAAGACATTATTACTTCCCAAACCTGAATTGGAAACACTGAAAGAAAATATCAGACTTTTTGTGCAACAGGAAATTAGCATCGAAGGCATTGTAAATAAATACATTAGTTTCTTCGAAAAGCTTTAATACATTCAAACAGAAAATTAATATGGGCCTAAGAGCTACTATAAAAGAAGACTTTAAAGTTAATTCCTCAAATACAAAGGGAAAATTTGTTGTATTATTTTTCCGCCTGTCAGGTTTCTTTTGCACAAAAAGAAAGAATCCTGTTTACTTCATCATTGGAATATTTTTCAGATCCTTTTACCGATTTTTTGTGCAATGGACTATGGGTATCGATCTCCCGGAAAAAACCAAAATTGGTAAAGGCCTTTGTATTTATCATGGTCAAGGACTAGTGGTAAACGAAGATACTATTTTTGGAGATTATGTAACTTTACGTCAAAATACCACCATTGGGAATAAGACAGATGGAGGAAGATCGCCTGTATTTGGCAACCATATTAATATTGGAGCTAATTCGGTTATTATCGGCGATATTGACATTGGAGATAATGTCACTATTGGCGCGGCATCGGTAGTTATAAAAGATGTGCCTTCCGGCGTAGTGGTGGTTGGAAACCCTGCCAAAATTATAAAACAGGTTTCCGAAAAATTTTAATTCACCTGACCTTTTATATTGTTGCGACCTATGAATGTACTCATTACGGCACCAAGCCTGGACACATCCAGTAATGTAAGTGGTATTTCATCAGTGGTACTGAATATCATCAATCATAGTTCCGCAGATTTCATGCATTTTTTAGTCGGCCGAAAAGACAATGAGAAAGGAGGAATAGCCTGGATTTTTAAACAGTTTGCTTTGATTATAAAATTTCCCGGTGCGGTTAAAAAGGCTGATATTGCACATATCAATACTGCTCTCAACCCGTTATCTATCTTCAGAGACTTCTTTTTTGTGTTGATTTCCAAAATAATGGGTAAAAAAGTCCTATTGCATCTACATGGTGGTAAATACCTGATGAATGATTGCAAAAACCCGATTACCGTGCTTTTCATCAACCGAATGATTAAATTAAGTAATTATGTTTTAGTTTTAAGTCCTTTGGAGGAATCGCGGGTGAAAGAGAAGTATCATGTAAACCGTCTCTCATATTTGGTGAATTCCATTCCTCCCCAAAAAATTTTGATCTCACGCGCAGCCAAAACAAATGACGAGCCATTAATTATAACCTTTCTTGGAAGAATTCATGAATCCAAGGGCGTGGAAGATATTGTGAAAGCCATGGAATTAGTAAATCAATCCTCACAAAATTTCCGCTTTTATGTTTATGGGAAGGGCCCGATGAAAGATTTTATGGTCGAGAGCCTTCACAGGATTTTAAATCACAGATTCGAGTACAAAGGGGTAGCTGGTGGCGATTCGAAATGGAAAGCTTTGGAGGAATCTGATATTTTTCTTTTACCATCAAGGTATGGAGAAGGATTACCAATGGCAATGCTTGAGGCCATGGCTGTTGGTAACACTGTAATTACCACCAACGATGCTTCCATAACCTATGCCGTTGACGATAAGATAAACGGATTGATTGTTAAGAAACATAATCCTTCTGACATAGCCGAAAAACTAGAGCTACTTTTAACAAACCGCAGTTTACTCTCCGGTTTTTCTCAAAAGGCCATGGATACCATCAATCTTAAATTCAATATGAAAAGCTACATTGAACGCTTGGAAAAAATTTATGCAACCATTTGAAAACTATTTTATATGATATATCCTACAGAGTATGTTTTAGGTTACCGTGTTTATAGTGGTCCCCTTGATCAAATCGCACTGGATGGTAAACATGTAATAATAAATACCATTAACGCCTATTCCTACGTAGTTGCCAAGAACGATCCGGAATTTAAGCAAGCCTTGCAACACTCACACATTTTGCTGCCTGATGGTTCTCCTATTGTCTGGGCATCGCGGTTTGCAGGCAACGGTAAAATCAAACATAAGATAGCGGGGCACGATATATTTTGTCATCTGATGGATATACTGAACAAGAACAATGGCTCCTGCTTCTTTCTGGGATCCTCAGAGAAAACACTGGATAAAATTCGAAATAATATACAAACAGACTATCCAAATGTAAAAGTTCAAGCATATTCCCCTCCGTTCAAAAAGACGTTTTCTATGGAAGATAATCTCGCGATGCTGGAGATCATAAACAAATCTTCACCGGATGTTCTGTTCGTTGGTATGACTGCTCCCAAACAGGAAAAATGGGTTGATGCACATGCCAATATTTTAAACGCTGGTATTATATGTGCCATCGGGGCTGTTTTCGACTTTTACGCAGGTACCATCAAAAGACCGGGAAAAATCTGGATCAAAATCGGCCTGGAATGGTTTATCCGTTTATTAAAAGAACCAAAGCGATTATGGAAACGATATTTAATATATTCACCTATATTCTTTATTGATCTGTTCTTATGCATAATACGAATCAAAAAATTTGACTGAGAAGCAAAATCCGAAAATAAAGGCAGCCAATCCCTTCACGAAAAACTTTATGAATATTTTCCCGGGAAGTCCACCATTTTTTTTCAAATGCCGGGTCATGTGCGGCTATAATTCCCACATTTATATGCTTTCCTAATATAAACCGGTATTCTAGCCAACTGCGCCTGGAATGAATCCCCTGCGAAAAAATATTACAATTACTTACATGAATCTTATGACGGTAAACCCAGGTGGCAAAAGTTCTGGCACTCGTCAATGTCCGTTCTGATTTTACTCCGATTGCCGGCACAGCGATTATTTTGGA
>DATBXH010000872.1:0-5386 GCA_036514375.1 Bacteroidales bacterium
GTTCCGGAGTAAGTGGCAGGATTTCGGAGTAAATGGCACAAAAAAGGCGTAACCGGCACGATTTTGGAGAAACCGGTCATGCACTTGTCAGGATGAAAAGCTCGAACGACCTTTTACTTGCTTCTTTCTTTCTCCGCGATATCGGGATATAGGTGGTGGCATCCTTTAGTAAGAAATGGTTTCCGCAGGTACCTTCCACATAACGGTTATGGACAATGAATGAATCATGACACCGGTAAAACTCAGGTGCAGGCAACCTCTTACCGTACCATTTCAGCGAATGCCTTGTTTCTAGCCTCTTCTGATCAATAAAACAAACCAAGGTACGCTTATCAAGGCCTTTAATGTAGAGAATGTCTGCCAGTTTAATCGGCAGGTTTACTTTGTCAGTCCTCACTTCGAGTAAGGAAGTGGCAAGAGAGGTGTTGCTCTTCATAACTGAATATTTTGAATTGCTGTAGCTTTTAGTAATAACACAAAAACTGTGCTAAACATTTTGGGGGAGGTAGAACATGTTATAGTAAAAGAGTGGTTTGAGTAAAATATAAAGAATCATAAGAGTTATGAGCATACAATTGTAAATAACCCTAATGTTTGGTTGCATACTCACTATAACTTACTGGACCATAAATAACACGTTCAAATGCATCATTGCTGGAATAACTAAGAAACCATGCATGGGAATTTGCATCAGCCACAACAGCACCAATTAGTATTTCAAAAGCACTACCAGGACTTTTATTAAAGTTGACTTGCTTATCCTATCCATTACTGAGAGGGGCCAATAGCCTCTACATAATTGTATACATAGCTACTTGCGATTGAAGTGTAAATAATAGCCAAAACTAAAATCAGGGAAAGTTAACTGAGAGGTGACGTTTCTAAGCATTTGCTTCATACCAATAACCTAACCTTATTTTCTTTGACCAACCTTAGTAGAATTGGCCTCTGAATGATTAACCTTATTATCTTATTGTAAAGACAGGAATAAGGTAATAAGTCCCTCAGTATTTATACATATAGCCCCAAAAAGAATAACTTGTAATAAGCTGATTATTTGAATTTTTAAAACAAGTTATATAAGAGGTTAGTTTCGTTTCATATTTTTCTAATTTTACTAGTTAAAAATTAACCTGGTAATGAATTTTATTGTATTCATTTATTGTTTGCTTTTAAGTAATTCTCCAAATGGTTAATTCTTACCGGATATTTAGAATTCAGTTGAACTTGTAAAGAATCATATATATTCTGTCTGTTTTTCTCGTATAGCTTACTTTCAATCTCCGCTTTCGCATATTTGTAAGGTATAATGTTAGTACCACTTTTCTGTATAAGATAAACAACCCAGAATTCGCCATTTACTTCCAGAGGAGGTAATACCTGTCCTTCCCTTGCCTTGCTTAGATTATTTATAAAAATATCTTTGTATGAGGTATCCGTAAGATTTATTTTGACATTTTCGAATGACCGCAATCCATTCAATCCTTGAAGCTTATACTTTGGACCATTCGTTCTTTGATTATAGTACGCCGCTATTTGGGCTAATCCATTAAAAGAGGAAGATTTGTCCCCAAATTTAAAAATGGAAACAGTTGCCGATTCAAAACTTTTCAGATTATTTCTGTTTTGGTTGTAGTATTTTTTTACCTCTTCATCATCAGGGACTGAACGAGGGATATTTTTTTCCTTGTAATACTGAACATATAACCCGTTTAAGTACTGCTTCCGGAAAAGCTTATATTCGCTATCGTTTTCAATATTCATTTTTTGAGCTTCGGCAAACAGATAAATATCGAATAAATAAGTTTTCAGCATTCCCTTAACATCATTGGCATCCGTAAGAGACCCCGAAAACACAGGCTCGCAGTTGACAAACTCAATAAAGTCCGCTACCGTATAAGGCAAGCGCTTCCCTTGAAAGTCATAGTTCATTAGCACCATTTTTCTGTCAATACCGGGCCATTCCCGTTTATCCACAATGCATTTTGAGGCCATTTCCCGGATGGCGTTATCCTGCATAGCAGGATTGGCTTTACTCAATATATCCTTTTGACTCTCCCAAATATACTTCTCTGTTAATCCTTTGAGCAACTCTTTTTCTATTGTTGATTTTTCTTGTTCAAATACTGGTTGGCTTATCTTTTTTATTCCGGCTACATGAACCACATCGTATCCGTTTAACGTTTCAACAGGCCCCCAAACATCGCCCGCCTTGCCGTTACTTAATTCTTTAATATAAATACCAAGCGGGATAAAAGGATAGCGTTGGCGATACTTGAAGAACTTTATCTCATGGCTCGAAGTTACGCGGTCCTTTAACAAATAAAAATCAGCGGCCGATTTAACCTTATCCCCGGTGTTCAGGAATTTTTCCACCAAACCCTGCTGAGGAAAACAAATCAATTCCAATTCATATGCTGAGTCTCTTTTATGATAGGCATCCAGTAAATCATTTTTACTTACATTAAGAAAAGGCTTAACTTTTTGGTTCCATACAAAACCGTCTACTTTAGAGGCATAAAGCCGGGAGGCATATTTTAGCCTGTTCTTTAATAAGGTAATCGTATCAAACCGGTTATCCAGGTCATAGGCAAGTATATACCCCTCTTCAATTAACTTTTTTTCTAATTGCTTTTCACCAATCGTTCGGTTTCTTTTTTTATTGTCGCTTCTTATCTTTTCAAAATCTGCGACCGTAAGGTTGTAGGACCCGATTTGCAGAACAGTCTCGTTACTTTTGTTAGTTATACAGCCAAAGGCAAACCATAAAAACAAAATCAAAGTTCTTATAAACCCTGTTCTTAATTTGTTTTTTGAAAGATTGCATAATTGTGGCATAAGTTTAAACATAATTATTTATTGGGTAATATTAAACCAGCAAAATAAGCTCGGATTTTAATATCCGAGCCCAATACAATCAATTTCAAATTTGTTTATTTATAAATCCAATACCAGGCTATAAATAAAACACTTATATTAATTTAATAATCTTAAAACAGCAAACTGTTAATTCCACATTACGAATGCCGAGCTTTCAAAAGAAGAATCATAAGAGCTATGAGCATACAATTGCAAATAACCCCAATGTTTGGTTGCATACTCACTATAATTTACTGGACCATAAATAACACGTTCAAATGCATCAATGCTGTTATAACTAAGAAACCATGCATAGGAATTTGCATCAGCCACAACAGCACCAAGTAGTATTTGGAAAGTACTACCGCTAGTATTATTAAAGTTGACTTGCTCATACGCTCCATCACCGAGAGGGCCAACAACCTCTACATAATTGTAACCATAGCTACTTGCGATTGAAGTGCAAATAATGGCCAAAACTAAAATTATTCGTTTCATATGTTTTTAATTTTAATAGTTAAAATATTAACCTGGTAATGAATTTGATTGTATCCAAATCGTATTGTCTATTACTTTATTTATGATGAGACTAACAATCTTATACATTGGATTAACGAGGCATAAAGCCCCGCTAATCCAGTCCAACTAACTACTACTAACTACTAATTAAAACTACTAAAAAAATCTCCTTAAACCATTAATTACTATTATAATAAGGAGAGAATGTTTCCTCTTTTTCCGCTCTGTCCCGCATAACCAGGGTATCTGTCATTGTGTGGGTAATTGTCCCGAAAGTAACAGTGTATTTGAGGTGCAGCACATCACGCTTCAAGTTTCCCCACATATCTCCATTTTTCACAAATTGGCCGGTACCGGTTGCTGTATAAGTGGTTGCCGATGCCGGGTTTGTAATGGTGCAGCTACCGTTACTGCTAAAGTTGAGCAAAAGCTGGAAAGCCAGGTCCCCATTTCCTTTCTTCTTCGCATTCAGTGAAATCAAAAGCTGACTCAAAGATTGGGAGGCAACACTAGATACAACCTGATCATCTTCCACATAATGCTGATGATAAATAACCGTGGTATCGGAAGAGGTTTCAATGCCCCTGCGCAGATAAACAGCATCCCAGGGGTTTTTATACTTAACTGCATAAAGTATATAATTTTTGGGTAATGTTGCCCAATCCGTGGATATAAAGGGGTTTGGATTAGTAACTACGGCTCTGCCACTTAAAATCGAGTCGGCATTTGTCACATTGGTTATTCGCAAAGGAATGACGTAATTATTACTTAACGCAAGGGGATCAGCAAAGAATGCATCTGTCAACTGGACTTTTACTCCACCCATTATGGAACCGGAAGGAATCACTATCTGTGATGAAGCAAGGGTATAATAGTTAGACGGCATCGGGAGCACCTGGTTACCGGATGCATTTGTAAATGTCAGTTTATTACATAGCGAATTGTCTGTTACTATATCCAAAGTACGATTCGCTGTATTATTGTAAACCCCTCCCATGGTAGCATATATCATACATTGGTGTGCCGTGTCCAGAGAATTATCATACACGTAATCATCTCCGAGTATAATCGTCCTTACCGGAGATTGGTAGGCGAAATATACGGTGGTATATTTGTAGTCGGGGAAGTCAATGGTTTGACTTTTACATGAAAACAGTAAAAAAAGCCCCAACAGAAATACATAAAAAATATTTTTCATTTTCATAGATTTATAATATTAAGATTACCAGCCAGCATTTTGTGTCAATCCCCATCTCACTACCTCGGTATAAGGTAAGGGCCCGTAATACATATAATCGCTATATGCTCTGGGTTCAACTGTACCATAGCTGAAGTTACCGCTCGCATCAATTGTTACCCCTAAAGCATCGGCTTTAACATTGTCCTTCCACCTGCGCAAATCCCAAAAACGAAATCCTTCGAAACACAATTCCAACCGTCTTTCATTATGGATTAAAGTTCTCATATCGGCAGTGGTACTAACTGATGCCAAATAATTATCGGGTTGAGTAATTCCTGCTCTCTTTCGTATGGCAGCAATCACGTCCCGGGCGGAATAAGCATGTGTCCCTTTCCCGTCAGGTCCCCAGGCTTCATTCGCTGCTTCGGCATAATCAAGGAATATTTCCGTGTATCGAATACGCGGAACATAATGCGTTTGCCCGGTTGAATTGTTAGGATTAAGATTTACATCTTCACGTAGTAACTTACGCATATAATAGCCTGTGCGTGTAGAAGTAGATACGGCATTCAATCCATCACTTGTTTTCCCGACCTGCGTATAAATAGTTGAACTACTCGGGCCTTCAGCACTTCCGTTTACCACAATATATAGCGCTAAACGCGGATCCCTGTTTGCATAGGGATTAGTTGCATTATAGTTGCTATTTGGGTCCGTAATCGGATAACCGTTCGCCATAGGGAAAGCATCTACTAAATTTTGAGTAGGGTTTACCGTGCCATTTCCAAAAAGAGTTGGAGGATAATTATCTTTTTCCAAAGTATTCGA
>DATBXH010000873.1:0-3325 GCA_036514375.1 Bacteroidales bacterium
GAGGAATTTCGTCTTTTGTAATTCCTGCCTCAAGCAAGGGACTCGAAACATGTACTTCTTCCCTGGCTTTCATCCCCGGGCGATAATCCTTCATGTCATCTGCATTACTGCCATCAAGAACACTGAAGATGCCAAGTTTAGCAGCTTCTTCCTTTATATTACCATACTCAACCTTCTTGCAGAAATAGCAGCGGTTAACCGGATTATCACTGATTTCTTCTTCAATTTCATCGGATTTTAAGATGATATGACGGACGCCGACAAGATTAGCAAGATTGATAGCGTCTTCCAGTTCATATCTTGGCAATGCGGGTGAATCAACCGTAATTCCTACCGCATTGCTGCCCACAGCAATTTTCGAAGCTGCCAGAAGAAAAGCACTGTCCACACCTCCGGAAAAGGCAACTGCTATTTTGTCCATTTCTTTCAGCTTGGATAGTAATAATTTATATTTTGGATGATCTATATTTACATTGTTCATACCTGAATTCATAAATCTTCTGATAATTTGTAACACCTCGCTGTACAAAACACTTTTCGGAGGAGTAGGTTTACTAATTTAGAATTCTTCTTCATGTGCTCAAGCCTTGACGCTGATTTTTCAAGGATCAGGTCATGTCAAAGTTTAATCAGCGGAGATCAGAAAGAAAACTTCAATTTCTAAACTATCATGCCGGCACCAACGGTCTCATTTGTTCCTTCATCAATGAGAATAAGGCTTCCGGTAATACGGTTTTTCTTATAACTATCAAAAAACAGAGGTTTGGTGGTACGTATTTTGATTTTGGTTATATCATTCATCTTAATATTTTTATCTACAGAATCAAAATCCAATGTATTGATATTGACTTTGTAGGAGATATCCTTTACGATGCATCGTGCATCACTGGAGGTATGTTTAACATGGTACTTGCCATTAAGGTTCAACGGTTTCTCATTAAGCCAGCAAATCATGAGCTCAATGTCCTGGCTGATTTGAGGCAGATTGTCGCCTGGCACAATCATGTCGCCACGTGAAATATCGATATCATCTTCCAAAGTAAGTGTAACGGATTGAGGAGCAAACGCTTCTTTTAATTCACCGGAAAATGTGTCAATTGTTTTAATTTTGGAAGTTAGTCCTGATGGTAAAACAGTTACCTGATCTCCTTTCCTGAAAACACCACCTCCAATACGTCCGGCATATCCCCTGTAATCATGGTATTCATCGGAGTAGGGACGAATGATATATTGTACCGGAAAACGTCCGTCAGTGAGGTTTACGTCATTAGCAATTTGTATATTTTCCAGTAGATACATAAGTGTAGAACCTTCATACCAGGGCATATTTTCAGAGGGCTTTACCACATTGTCACCGTGCAGCGCACTGATTGGCACAAACCGTGCATCGTGAATATCGAGTTTTGTTTTGATAGATTCAAAGCTAACGCGAATCTTATCAAAAACCTCCTGGTTGTAATTAACCATATCCATTTTGTTGACGCATACAATAATATGTGGGATATTAAGCAGTGAGGCTATAAAGGCGTGACGTATAGTCTGCTCCACAACGCCATTTCTGGCATCAACAAGGATTAAGGCAACGTTGGCCGTAGAAGCACCTGTTACCATGTTTCGTGTGTACTGAATGTGACCTGGCGTATCAGCAATGATGAACTTTCTTTTTGGTGTAGCAAAATAGCGATATGCCACATCAATCGTAATACCTTGTTCACGTTCAGCTTTCAGCCCATCGGTAAGTAAAGCAAGGTTAACAGTTTCCTCACCACGCCGTTTACTGGCCAGTTCAAGTGCCTCAAGTTGATCGGAAAAGATAGCCTTGCTGTCATAAAGTAAACGTCCGATCAACGTACTTTTCCCATCATCCACACTACCTGCTGTTGTAAATCGCAGGAGTTCCATATTTAAATAACCGGTTTGTATATCGTTGTTCATTTTTATTAATTCCATAATTTTTAAATTGATTCATTGTCTAAAGTACTCAGGTAACCACGGACTATGGTCAGTTGACCGATGACGGTCTGTTATGTAATCCACATTCCTTATGTTCAGGTTGTTCCCACCACCAGCGACCGGCACGTATATCATCGCCTGCGTTTATGGCTCGAGTGCAAGGCTGGCAGCCAATACTCGGAAAACCCTTATCGTGGAGTATGTTATACGGAATGTTATGTTGTCGGATGTAAGCCCAAACCTGCTTCTCAGTCCAGTTAATTAACGGATTAACCTTGATAAGACCATTTGCCTCATCCCACTCGATGAGTTTGGAATAGAAACGGGTAATGGATTGATCTTTGCGAAGTCCGCAAATCCAAACATCCAGATTTTCGAAAGCTCTTTTAAGTGGTTCTATTTTTCTGATATGACAACATTCCTTACGGTTTTCGATGCTATCGTAAAACAGGTTAATACCTTTTTGGGCAACCATTTTTTCTACAGCTTTATAATCAGGAAAAAAGATTTCCATTTTTATATGGAAGAATTTATTAGTGGCATCAATCAGGCTGTATGTTTCAGGAAACAATCTTCCAGTGTCAAGGGTAAAGACACGAGTATCTTTATTGATGGCACATACCATATGTGTCAATGCCTGGTCTTCTGCGCCAAGGCTAGATGATAAGGCAATTCTCCGGCCATATTCAGCCAGGAAAAATTTCAACACATCTTCAGGTGTACTTTTTTCGAATCTCTGATTAAGAATTTCTATTTTTGATTTAATTTCTTCTGTAACTGTTGGCATCTCCATTCTTCTTAAAAATATCCTTCTTTTTTACGATCTTCCATGGCCGACTCGGAACGTTTATCATCCCAACGGGTACCGCGTTCTGTTGTTCTGGTTGAAGCAACCTCCTGAATAATTTCTTCTAGTGATGAAGCAGGGGATTCAACACCTCCTGTACATGTCATGTCGCCTATGGTGCGGAAGCGGATACGAATAAGTTCTATTCTATCACTATCTTTCAGTGGAATATATGGGCAATTTGCTAATAGAACGCCGTCACGATTAATCATTTCTCGCATATGCGTAAAATAAAGTTCAGGAATCTCTATGTTTTCCAGGTAGATATACTGCCAAACATCCATTTCGGTCCAGTTACTTAATGGGAATACGCGAAAATGCTCACCCATGTGTTTCCTGCCATTAAAGATATTCCACAATTCGGGACGTTGGTTCTTGGGATCCCATTGCCCAAATTCATCTCGATGTGAGAAGAAGCGTTCCTTGGCACGGGCCTTTTCCTCGTCACGCCGCCCTCCTCCCATGGCTGCATCGAACTTAAATTCTTCAATGGCATCGAGCAGGGTGACCGTCTGAAGCTTGTTA
>DATBXH010000874.1:0-3442 GCA_036514375.1 Bacteroidales bacterium
AACCGGTTTTGCATGCGAAGCTTTGGCGCAGCTTTCCGAAAACCTGTCGATTCCTGTCATTGCATCGGGTGGGGCAGGAGCCATGGAACATTTCAAAGATGTATTTACTATTGGTAAAGCCGATGCAGGGTTGGCGGCAAGTATTTTTCATTATAAAGAAATTGCCATCCCGGATTTGAAGAAATATTTGATTGACAATGGCATCACGGTTAGGATTTAATTCCTAATTTTGTTTCAAAATCAATGCAATGGACCTTCAGGAAATCACGGATAAAATAAAGCCAGTCCTTTTGAGCTATGGAGTATCAAAAGCTGGTATTTTTGGTTCGTATGCCCGAAATAAGGCAAATGAATCCAGTGATGTGGATATTGTTGTCCGACTGGGCAGGCCAATGAGTTTGTTGCAATTCGCTGCTCTTAAGAATTCCCTGGAGGATATATTACAAAAGAGGGTCGATCTGGTGGAATACGATGCCCTCAAAGCCCGCCTGAAAGATCATATTTTAATGGAGGAAGAACCCGTTTTATGAAAGAAAAACGTGATAATCACCTATATTTTAAAATCCAGAATAGAATTTATTTTCAATACATTTAAAGATTAACATGACATTAGACTTCTCAAAATTAAATGGCCTCATCCCTGCCATTATCCAGGACAGCAAGACTAACAAAGTGCTGATGCTTGGTTTCATGAACCAGGAAGCTTACGATAAAACTGTTAGGGAGAAACAGGTTACTTTCTTTAGTCGTACCAAAAACCGGTTATGGACAAAAGGGGAGGAGAGTGGCAATTTCCTTGATGTGGTTGAAATTACTGCCGATTGCGATCTCGATACATTACTGATTAAAGCGAATCCGCGCGGTCCGGTTTGTCATACCGGTGCTGATACCTGTTTTAACGAGAATAACTCCGATGCCATTTTATTCCTCCGCTATTTGCAGGATCTTATTATAAGCCGGAAGGCCGAGATGCCCGAAGGTTCGTATACCACAAAACTTTTTCAGAAAGGCATTAATAAGATAGCCCAAAAAGTGGGCGAAGAAGCTGTTGAACTTGTCATTGAAGCCAAGGACCAGAATGACGATCTCTTCCTGAACGAGGCAGCAGACCTCATTTTTCACCTTCTTGTATTGTTAACGGCCAAAAACTATCGTATCGACGATGTTGTGAAAGTGCTTCAATCGAGGCATAAGTAAATTACGAAGTCAGACTATCAATGGCATCGGCCAGTTCATAATCTTTTGGGGTAATTGCCTGTGCGCTGTGCGTAAACAACGATACTTTCACCTTTTTATAGGAATGTATCAGAATGTCGGGGTGATGGTTATGTGCTTCCGCTACTTCGGCAATGGCATCCACAAAATGAACTGCCGAAACAAAATCCTTGAAATTGAATTGTTTCGTAAGTTGACCATCTATGGTTTCCCAGTTTTGCATAGTTAAATGATTTGACTTAAAAACAATTGGAAGCTTTAAAAGTTGTAGTCTGATCATTTGGGTTCATGCTGGTGAGAATAGTTTAAATCACAGCCATAACTGGCACTTTGCATAATTAAAAAAGCACTAATTATAAAATTAATAGTACTATAGATAATATAAATAGTACTATTAATAATATAAATAGTACTATAAATAATATAAATAGTACTTTTCTTATTATAAATTTCAGTATTTATAATAACAATTGTGTTATTCTTATTATAAAAAGTGCAATTGTTAATAAGAATTGCGGAAATCTAAATATAAATAGTGCTGTGTATAATATCCGAAGCACTATTTATAATTTAAATCGTATGAAAGTTATGGTAAATAGTACTTCGCTGATTTGAAATACGAAGTACGAAGTTGTTACTTTGAAATAAAAAATTACGATAGATCGTTATTAAACTATTTCTTCCCACTCTTTTTCATCCCCTGATAGATTAGATATCCTACAAAAATGACACCTACCACCAGCAACACAATGGATAATTCTTTGGAGTACTTTCCTAACAGATCCTGTTGTTTGTATAAAAAGTATCCCAGAATGGCGAGAATAATGTTCCAGCTCCCGGCGCCCAAGCAGGTAAAGAGCATAAAATCTTTGAGGGGCATTTTCGCTAATCCGGCAGGAATAGAAATCAGGTGGCGAATACCTGGTACCAATCGGCCTATAAATGTGGAACTACGGCCATGTTTTACGAAATAATCTTCGGCCTTTTTAACTTTTTCGGGTGTTACCAGGCACATCCTGGCAAAACGGGTATTGGCTAACGCGTATACGATTTTAGGCCCCAGGAAATAGGCAAGAGTGTAGTTGATCAACGACCCGATCAAGGCACCTAATGTTCCGAATAAAACGATAAGGATTATACTCATGCTTCCGTTATCCAGCGAAAACCATACTGCAGGTGGAACTACAGCCTCGGATGGCAAGGGCAGAAATGTACTTTCGATAGTCATGCACAACATAATGGTGGCATAATTAATATGGGCTTTATACCACTCCAGGATAACTGTAAACATAGGTGTCTGTATTTGTATGAGCTGTAAAATTAACGATCTAAATTGAACTGACAAATTTTTCTGCAAATGGGAAAATTTGGAAAGAAATGAAGATAGCCGCAAAATATCCCACATAAAAAATAAAGACAGCCCTGTCAGGTATTCGATACCTAACAAGGCTGTTGACAAACAAATACTTTCCGAGTTCCGAAGATTTGGGTAGTATTTTGAAAATTTTTTACCAAATAACCGCCCTCTTATTTTCAGGCAGGTACATAGGATCGCCGGGTTTTATATCAAATGCTTTATGAAATTCGGGTAAGTTTGGTAACGGACCGTTTACCCTGAATTGGCCGAGCGAATGAACGTCCTCCTTTGTTCTTCTGAGAATTTCCTTGTCGGTAATATGATTACCCCATACATGGGCATAAGCCAGGTAAAATCTTTGTTCAGGAGTAAATCCATCAATCTTTTCCGGAGCAGGATTTTCTTTCAAAGCTTTTTGCAAGGCTGTGTAAGCAATGTTTAGGCCTCCCAGATCGGCAATGTTCTCTCCAATGGTTAATCGGCCATCAGCATGTGTGGTATCAATTACTTTAAACGAATTGAACTGCTGAATAAGAACTTCGGCACGTTCCTTAAACAGCTCGGCGTCCTTCTTTGTCCACCAGTCGGCAAGGTTTCCTTTTTTGTCGTATTGGCGCCCCTGATCGTCAAAACCGTGTGTAATTTCGTGCCCGATGACAACTCCAATGGCTCCGTAGTTTACAGCATCGTCTCCATTAGGGAAGAAAAACGGAGGCTGTAAAATGGCTGCAGGAAAACAAATTTCATTATCACTTGGGTTGTAATATGCATTTACGGTTTGCGGTGTCATTCCCCAGCGGGTATGGTCAACCGGTTTGTTAATCTGGCTGAGTTCAAAAGCTACATTGAATTTAAGTCCACTCATTACGT
>DATBXH010000875.1:0-11348 GCA_036514375.1 Bacteroidales bacterium
GCTGGGCTACCCAGGGGAAAACCGATTTAATAATGGATAATCTCATTGCGGATAAAAAGGCTGTACCCATGCTCGTTGTGATGCCCGACGGAAATATTCCATTGCCACCCTTTAATGAAGATGTACTGAAGGTGTTTGAATCTGAACTAAAGCAAAGCCTGATCCCCTTTGTAGAGAAAAATTATCGGGTAAAAGCCGATCCGGAGAGTCGTGCTCTTGCCGGTTTGTCTATGGGTGGTATTCAAACCCTTTACGCCGGTATCAACAATACTCAGCTCTTTTCCTATCTGGGAGTATTCAGTTCCGGCTGGATTCTACCTATGCAAAACGAACTTGCCAATAAAGAATATGATTTTATGAAGACTAATGCTGACCTGATCAACAGCAACCTGAAACAGTTCTGGATTTCCATGGGAGGTAAAGAAGATATAGCTTATAAGAATTGTCAGGTCATGCTTGGGAAATTTGATGAGTTAAAGATTAAGTATACCTATAGCGAATATCCCGGAGGTCATACGTGGCCGGTGTGGAGGAACAACCTTTATAAATTTACTCAGTTGTTATTTAAGTAAATTTTGCAATTAACCGGTTAAATGAGGTTTAGCTGGCTCATAAACAACATTGATGACACAATTATAAAAGAATTAACCAAAAGGCAAAAACTGTAAACAATTACTAAAGCAATTACTAATAAAAGTATGAGAAAAGTATTTTTGGTTTTACCTGTGCTTGTATGTAGTTTTTGTGCTTGTATCAAAATACATGCTCAGGATAAATTATATGTCAATGAATTTCCTCTAAAAGATGTGAAATTGCTTGACGGGCCATTTAAACATGCCCGTGATCTCAATATTCAAACTCTTTTAAAGTACGATGTGGATCGTTTACTGGCTCCTTACAGAAAAGAAGCCGGCTTGCCTCCAAAAGCACAAAACTATACTAACTGGGAAGGACTAGATGGTCACATAGGTGGACATTACCTTTCAGCTATGGCAATAAACTATGCTGCCACTCAAGATGCCGAATGCCGGAAACGGATGACTTATATGATATCAGAACTCAAGGCTTGCCAGGATGCAAATGAGATTAGTAATCCGGAATGGGGAAAGGGTTATGTAGGAGGTGTTCCGAATAGCAAAGTCATTTGGAGTACTTTAAAGAAAGGAGATTTCACGGCTTTTCGTTCAGCATGGGTACCTTGGTACAATGTCCATAAGATGTATGCTGGTTTAAGAGATGCGTGGTTATATGGAGACAATGAAGATGCAAAGTTCATTTTTTTAAAGTTTTGCGATTGGGGTATAAACATTACCTCGGGCTTGTCCGATGTGCAAATGCAATCAATGTTAGATACCGAGCATGGTGGAATGAATGAAATATTTGCTGATGCTTATCAAATGACAGGTGAGGAGAAATATCTTGTTGCGGCCAAACGATTTTCGCATCGGATGTTGCTTGACGCCATGTCCTCGGATAAAGATAATCTGGATAATAAGCATGCGAATACTCAGGTTCCTAAGGCCATCGGATTTGAAAGAATAGCAGAACTTACTCGTGATAAAAGGTATGCTGAGGCAGGCAGTTTCTTTTGGGAAACTGTGACTGGAAAACGAACACTAGCATTCGGTGGAAACAGCAGAAGAGAATTTTTTCCAAGTGCATCTTCATGCATGGATTTTATAAATGATGTTGAAGGCCCGGAATCATGTAATTCATACAACATGCTTAAACTGACCGAAGATTTGTTCAGGGTTGATCCTTTGGTAAAATATACCGATTATTATGAAAGAACATTGTATAATCATATTTTATCAACCCAGCATCCTGTAAACGGCGGATATGTTTATTTTACTCCTGTCCGTCCACGCAGCTACAAAGTTTATTCCGCACCTAATGAAGCGATGTGGTGTTGTGTAGGAAGCGGTATGGAAAACCATGGGAAATACAATCAATTGATTTATACACACCGGAACGACTCTCTATATTTGAACCTGTTTATAGCCTCTGAACTTAACTGGAGGGACAAAGGAATAAAAATCAAACAGGAAACCCGGTTTCCCGATGAAGAGCAGACCAAATTGACCATAACCGAAGGTTCATCACCATTTACCTTAATGGTACGATATCCTTCGTGGGTAACTGACGGAGTATTGAGGGTCATGCTTAACGGCAATACATTATCCTACACATCACATCCCGGGTCTTATATAGCTATTCATAGGATATGGAAAAAAGGGGATGAGGTGAAGATATTGTTGTCCATGCATAATTCCATTGAACATCTGCCTAATGTTCCTGAATACATTGCCATTTTACACGGGCCTATTGTGCTCGCTGCCAAAACTGGGACTGAAGATATGAGAGGTCTGATTGCCGACGATAGCCGATGGGGACATATCCCGAGTGGTGAAAGACTACCTGTTGACAAAGCGCCAATTTTTGTTGAGGATAATATCTCTAAAATTGCAGAAAAATTAGTTCCGGAAAAGAATAAACCTCTTACTTATACGATTCCGGATATAAGAATGATTAACCCTATCAACATTGAATTGGAGCCTTTTTATAAAATCTATGATTCAAGGTATATGATGTATTGGATGGCTTTAACTTCAAAACAATATAAATCATATATCGATTCATTATCGATGATTGAAAAAGAAAAGCTTGAACTGGAGAATCGTACCATTGATTTTGTCGCACCTGGAGAACAACAGCCGGAGGCTGATCACAAGATTGAAAAACTTAATTCAAATTCAGGAAATAATCAGAATGAGTTTTGGCGTGATGCCAGGAATGATGGTTACTTCAGTTATAACCTTTCTACAAATGGAGAAACAGGTTTGCGCTTAATGGTGAGGTACTGGGGTGCTGAGTGGGGAAGCCGGAAGTTTGATATAATGATAGACAAAGAAAAGCTTTTAACTGAGGACAACACTGGAAAATGGAATCAATCAAAGTTTTTTGATATTGAATACGTGATACCTGATTCCATGATTAAAGGTAAAGACCATATCCGGGTAAAATTTCAAGCTATTATGGGAAATACTGCAGGAGCGGTTTATTATGTCCGCTTGGTAAGAACAAAAAACTCAATCAAAACTAATTAAGATTTACCTGCTATGGGAAATAACGTTCCAAAGGCGATTTTAACTGTTCTCACTCTTTTTATTGTGGCCAATACAAAAGCGTGGGTAGGGGAGTCGATACCGAAGTTGCATGTAGAAGGACGATATCTGAAAGATAATCATGGCAATATTGTGAATTTGCACGGTTTCGCCCAGACATATTCTCCATGGTTCAACGAGCAAGGGAAATATTGGACCAATTATGATGTTGCAGGATGTTTGAGTTACAACAAAAATATAATCGATGGAGTTTTGGCTGCCGGTTGGAAAGTAAATTTTATAAGGTTACACATGGATCCGTATTGGTCAAACACGCCAGGCGTGTCCACTACCGGTGAAAATGATATATCAGCATTTGACTTCAACAGGTTTAAAACCTATTTAGATGAGGTATTTATCCCTATGGCTGAGTATGCCGTATCGAAAGGGTTGTATGTCATTATGCGTCCACCGGGTGTTTGTCCGGACAAAATAGTTGTAGATGATGATTATAACAGATACCTTATTAAAGTTTGGGGATATGTAGCTCAACAACCAAAGTTGAAAAACAATCCGAATATTATGTTTGAACTGGCAAATGAACCGATAACCATACTTGGTACAGACGGTAATTACAGTTCAACTTCGCAGGCAAGTTTCGACAACCTGAAAAAATATTTCCAGGCAATTGTTGATACAATACGGGCTAGTGCTGATAATATCCTTTGGGTACCCGGCTTGGGATATCAATCACAATATCAGGGCTACGCAGTAAACCCTATTGAAGGAGATAATATCGGTTACGCCGTACATGTATATCCAGGGTGGTTTAACAGCGGGAATGGTTATGAAAATTTTCAAAAAGGATGGGATGCCCAAATCAAACCAGTAGCTGATTTTGCTCCGATAGCCGTAACTGAAATGGATTGGGCGCCTGAAAAATACAATTCATCATGGGGTAAAGACTCCACAGGTACGGCGGGTGGATATGGGTTTGGTGCCAATTTTAAAAAAATTACAGATGGTGCCGGTAATGTAAGTTGGCTTGTTTTTACAACTCCTGACCTGCTTGCTAAATTTGATTCTACGAATGTGGCTAAACCTGGTGACACAACCTTCCTCAACGATCCGGAAGCATGCCCCTGGCCTTGTTTTCATTGGTATCAGGATTACGCGAAGGTAAATTATCCGCGACCGGATTTTTCCTATTTATCTCACAGCGACAATGGAGATGGAACATATACGAACCCGGTCATATTCGGAGATTTCCCGGATCCTGACGTGATCAGGGTAAATGATGTTTACTACATGTCAACCACTACCATGCATTTATTTCCCGGAGCTACCATTCTGAAATCATATGATTTAGTCAACTGGCAATATTGTTGTAATCCATTGGAAAAGGTTGAATCCACTGACTGTTATAACTTAGATGGTTGTAATCGTTATGGCCACGGCCAGTGGGCAAGCAGCTTGAAATACCACAACGGAACCTACTATCTTCATTTCAATACTTTGGATGAGGGAAGCTATCTGCTAACCTCAAACAATCCTGAAGGACCCTGGACCAAAAGGAAATTATCATCTTCTTTTTACGATGCAGGACTTTTCTTCGACGATGACGATAAAATTTATATTGTATACGGCATCAACAATCTGCATATAGCCCAACTTGATACGGCCTTCAATGTGATTAAAGACCAGGCCATAACATATGGTACCATCGAATCGGGAATAGACAATTCTGGTACTGAGGGAAGCCATCTTTATAAAATTAATGGTTATTATTATATCTATTCCACAACAGGCGGCTATTATGCTACGCAGGTGGCTTATCGTTCTTCTTCAATTTTCGGACCTTACGACGAAAAAGTGGTCTTTAATAGTGAGCGCATTCACCAGGGAGCCCTGGTACAGACACAAACAGGTGAATGGTGGACCATGCTTTTTGTCGACAAAGGAGCGTATGGTCGGTTACCAAGTTTGCAGCCCGTAACCTGGGTTAGTAATTGGCCTATGGTTGGTGTAAATGGAAATGCTGTTTCTACATATACCAAACCAAACGTAGGAAAAGAATTCGTCGTCACTAATCTTCCAACAAACGATAATTTTAGGGATTACAAATTGGGGAATCAATGGGAATGGAATCATAATCCTGATAATTCAAAATGGTCGTTGGTGAAACGTCCCGGATACCTACGGTTTTACACCGCTAATATAACGGACAGTCTTCCAAAAGCAAAAAATACCTTGACTCAACGCATTCTTGGTTATCCTGGAAATGATTCCATGTCTTACGGAACAATGAAAGTGCAAATCAATAACATGCTTGAAGGCGATGTTGCCGGGTTGGCTGTATTTCAGAATCCATATGCATTTATAGGGGTAAAGGTTATAAGTGGCCAAAAAAAACTGATTATGTCAATTAATGGCTCTGACCAGACCGGCATAGCTATAACTGATTCGGTTATTTATTTGCGGGCGGTTGCAAACTACAACACCAGCAAGGCCGATTTCTATTATAGTACTGACAATAAAACCTATATCCAGTTCGGGTCGACATTAGATATGCAATATAACTTATCAATATTTGTCGGGAACAGGTTCTGCCTATTTAATTATGCAACAGTATCCACGGGGGGGTATGTCGACGTTGACTGGTTTTCTACTGAGAAAGATTTTTCGGAAGATATGTTCTATGACAGCTCATTTACCGGATATAGCGAAGAATCATTGTCATTAAGTGGATTAACAACAGATAAAACAGATATAAACCTGTTGACGGGAAGTTCCAAAAGCTTTACAATTACCGCCATTTACCAAGATGGACATACCGAGGATATTACCTCCAGTGCCGTCTATAATAATTCCAATCCTGATGTTTTGATCATCAAAAACGGACAACTCATCGCAAAAGCGAACGGACAAGCAACAGTTACTGTTACTTATCAGGGAGGCATGGGAGATGCCAAGAGCCTTATATTACACGTCAGTTCATCTTATTTCCCATTGACAAATGACTTGTTTAACCCATCAATATATGCAACCGGTACATTTGATGAAACTACCGGTACATTAGTTACAGGACAATATGGTTTTGGGGGATGGAAATATAACGCCGGTTTAAATTTGTCCGGTTACAAATATCTGGTGGCCAAACTGGGTGCGGACAATAATAGTGGCGCTTCCTTCCGGCTTTTTGATGAAGATAATTACTGGTCAAAAGCATGTGAAAATGATTTCGGAGGCAATCGACAAGTTGTAGTAAATTTATCAAACATGTATAAAAAGGGAACAACCATTAAAATGGATCCCAGCCATATATACATTGTAGGTTTCTGGTCATTGGGAAATAGTCCTACTGTTATAGATAGTGTGTTCTTGTCGAATTCCGACGAATACAATACTTCTACCGCTATCCCTGAGATCTTGGATAAGAATTCTGACGATAATGATTTGGTGGATGTTTATACCATCCTGGGGATTAAAATGAGGTCGCAGATAAAAATTAGAGAAGCTACAAAAGGACTTCCCAATGGCTTATATATTGTCGGTAAAAAAAAGGTTCTGGTCACTGACTGCGAGTACTAATAAGTCATCACATGATAATCAGGACCGGTATATTTTTTCAGTAACGCTTATTAGTGTTTTCAGGTACAAAAATTTCAACAATTACAACCTTCAATAAATCAAAATAAAAACTAAAAAGAATATGAGACATAGAAAAACTTACCCTGATCTTATAATCTATCTTCTATTATTATTTTTGTCTATCAATAGATTAAGTGCACAAAAGACACATAGTGATAACGGCGACGGGACTTATACGAACCCAGTTATAGCTGCCGACTTTCCTGACCCGGATGTAATTCTGGTGGGTGACACCTATTATATGGTTACTACTACCATGTTTGTTTTCCCGGGTGTCACGATCCTGAAATCTCATGATCTTGTGAATTGGGAGTATTGCAGCAACGCTGTTCCCCGTTTCGATTATAGTCCATGTTACAATCTCGACGGTTGCAACAGGTATGGACATGGGCAATGGGCTACAAGTATAAAATATCACGATGGCAAGTTTTACTTGCTATTCATCACCCTAAATGAGGGTGGTTTTCTTTGCTCAGCAGATAAAGCAGAAGGACCATGGGAAGTGCGGAAATTACCCAAGGGTTTTTATGACTCTGGATTATTCTTTGATGATGATGGAAGAATTTATGTAGCACATGGTTATAGCCAGATTTATGTTACAGAGCTTGATAAAAATTTTGCACCAAAAACCAAAGACTCTTTAGTTTACACCGGAGATATCCGGAAAGGCTTGGAAGGTACTCATGTTTACAAGATTAATGGTTATTATTATTTATACAGTACCTATGGTGGCTTGGACGGAATACAGGTTGCGTTGCGTTCTAAAAGTATCTACGGGCCTTTTGAACAGAGAGTGGTTATTAGGGACACAACCAAAGGAGTTACCTTTGGTATCCATCAGGGTGCGCTTATTAAAACCCAGACTGGCGAGTGGTGGACAATGCTTTTTGTCGATAGCGGGCCGTTTGGTCGTTTTCCGTCTTTACAGCCTGTAACCTGGATTGACGGATGGCCGATGGTAGGTGTCAACGGGAAAGGTGTTGTAAGATATAAAAAGCCTGATGTTGGAAAAGAATATCCAATAAAGGACTTACCTACAACCGATGAGTTCAATGAAAACGCATTGGGAATGCAGTGGGGGTGGAACCATAATCCGGACTCAACTAAATGGTCCCTTACTCAGAGACCAGGCTATTTAAGGGTAGAAGCATCTAAGGTTGTTTCAAGTCTCCGTGAAGCTCGCAATGTGCTTACCCAAAGGATTTTTGCGAATAAAGATCAAACTATCCCTACTATTGGTATTACAAAGATGGAAATGGATCATATGAATGATGGAGATGTTGCCGGTCTGGCAGTTTTTCAAGATCCTTACGCTTTCATCGCTGTGAAACAAGATAAGGGCTCTAAATATTTAATCATGGTAAACAATGGCAAAACAATTGATTCTGTGGCAATAAAGAAATCCACTATATATTTACGGGCAATTGCGTCAAATAGCACAAAAAAAGCAATTTTCGAATATAGTTTTGATAATAATACATTTACACAGCTTGGTAAAGAATTGGCAATGAGGTTTAGTCTCACCATTTTTACAGGAAACAAGTTTTGTCTCTTCAATTACGCGACCAAAGAAACAGGAGGCTTCGTCGATTTTGATTATTTCCGAGTCGAGTATAAAATTTCCCAAAGGGACTAAAAGCCTGCGAGGTTAAAATATACATTTCAAATAATAACACTTACACTGTCAAAAATTAATAAAACACTAATAAAAGAATGACTACTAATATGCATGAATTGCAAAACATACGCTCTAGGTACGCAAATCCTGGTGAAATTCTTTCTATTCTGAAGGGAAAGAAGATAATATCCTTTTTATCAATTATTTATTTTTTAGTTGTTGCTTGTAATCTTTTTGGGCAAAAGTTAAAATTAAATAACCTCGGATATTTTGAAACGCAAGGGGTTAATGTATTTGTTTTTAGTAACCAATACAACGGTATGTTTTTCGACGAAAAAACTGCTGGAATTGAGATTATTCAACATGGTGTAAGAACCTCCACTGGAGGGGCTATCAGGTTGCAAAATACGCCGGAGCAATGGGATTTGGTGCCAACTATGGTTGACCGGCAAGTTGATGAGCTTACAAATACCATAAATGTCACCTTAAGATACCAGGATTATAACTTTGACTCAAAGTTAAGTGTTACCGCAAAAGACAACGGAGTAGAGATTAATGTTTTTCTGGATAAACCAATTCCAAAGGAACTGGAAGGTAAAGCAGGTCTTAATCTTGAATTTTTACCGGCTTCGTACTTTGAAAAGACATATCTGATGGACGGTTATCCTGGTAATTTTCCACGATATCCTTCAGGCAACACAGAAGTTGAACCGATAAGCAAAAAAATACCACAATTTGCAGGTCATACAACTTTTGATGACAGAGGTAAAGGGGAATTTTTAGTTCCTCTTCCCCTGGCAACAGGTAAAACGATCATTTTGGCTCCGGAAGACCCGGAACGCTTAGTTAAAATTAAGAGTATGGATGCTAATTTGATGCTCTTTGATGGTCGAAACCTGGCTCAGAATGGATGGTATATCGTCCGTAGTTTACTTCCGGCAAACAAAACAGGAAAAGTGCTGACATGGTATCTCGAACCAAATGCTATCCCAAATTGGATCAGAAAGCCTGTTGTTGAATTCTCTCAGGTAGGGTATCCTCCAAATCAGGACAAGACTGCTGTAATTGAACTGGACAAAAACGATACGCCCTTAAAAACTGCTTCTATTTACCGGATTAATTCTGAAAGCAAACCTGTTGAGAAATTTAAAGGAGATGTAAAGGTTTGGGGCCAATACCTGCGATATAATTATGCCAAGTTAGATTTCAGTTCTGTAAAGGAACCTGGAATTTACTATATTCAATATGGGGACCAGAAAACTAATCCATTTATTATCGGGTCAAATGTATATGATGAGATCTGGCATCCAACCCTTGATGTTTGGTTCGCAGTTCAAATGGACCACATGGAAGTGAACGAAGCATATCGGGTTTGGCATGGAGCTCCCTTTCTTGACGATTGTCTTCAGGCTCCTGTTAACCACCAACATTTTGATGGATACGTGATGAACGACACAACAGATACCAAGTATAAACCATTAGAACGTATTCCAAACATGGCTGTTGGCGGATGGTTCGATGCAGGCGATTTCGACATTCAAACCGGTTCTCATAACATTGTTATTTCCAGCTTTGTTGATACATGGGAAAAATTCAAAGTCAGCAGGGATGAAA
Source organism: Bacteroidales bacterium (assembly GCA_036514375.1). Classification (GTDB taxonomy): domain Bacteria; phylum Bacteroidota; class Bacteroidia; order Bacteroidales; family JAAUTT01; genus JAAUTT01. The sequence continues at coordinate 9,988 of DATBXH010000875.1, forward strand.
CCTACATTGACCAGAAAACCCGTTATGTCGATATTCATCGTCCGGATGGAAAGCCAGATATCTTGCAGCAAATCGAACACGGAACATTAAATCTGGTTGCGCAGTGCGAAAATATTGGTCATCCGGTTCGTGGTATTGTTGTTCCAAACTTACATCAATATCATCATCTCGGTGATGCTATTGACGAAACCGATAACCTCCCTTACAATCCGAATCTCAAACCTTATGAAACCGATGGTAAGTCGAGTGGAACTCTCGATGACCGCTGGGCTTTCACTAACCGAATGCCTTTCCTCGATTATCAGACCGCTGCAGCTTTGGCCGAAGCAAGCCGCGCCCTAAGGGGTTTTAATGATAATCTTGCAGACAGGGCTTTGGCCAGCGCAAAACGATTGGTGGAAGAAGCCAATGAATTAACTAAGAATCCCAAAAATAATAAGGATCCGATGATGAGAATGATGGGAAGAGGCGGTGATGTGGATGCCGTGCTTCAATTATACATTACCACAAAAGAAAATAAGTACATACAAAGATTCCTGGAAGAAATATGGCCGATACTTGAACAACCAAATAACAGACGTGGCGTTGAAATGGGATTTTTTGCGAGCTGGGGACTTACTACTGCATTAAAAGCTATTCCATTTATGGATGCTTCCTATAAAGCTAAACTAAGGGATTATGTTAGCAAGTACAAGCAGTCATTAGTTGAAATGGATAAGAATAACCCATATGGAGTGCCTATTTCCAGTGGTGGCTGGGGAGGTAGTGACGGAGTTGTTGGCTTTGCTATTACAAATTATTACGCTTATAAGGCTTTCCCTGATATAATGAGTAAAGAAGATGTTTTAAAGGGTCTGGATTATATTTTTGGATGCCATCCTTATTCAAATGTATCATTTGTAGAAGCTGTAGGAACCCGATCTAAAAGATTAGCCTATGGAAATAACAGGGCTGATTTCTCTATTATTGCCGGCGGAGTGGTTCCAGGAGTAATGTTACTGAAACCGGATTTTCTGGAAAATAAAGACGATTGGCCTTTCCTGTGGGGCGAGAATGAAGTTACGATTGGTGGCTGTGCACAATATATCTTTCTTGCAAATGCTGTAAATGATATTGTGAAAGAATCAAAATAGTAAATTTAATTGCTGAAAATTATAATATTGTTACAGATGGATATCTTTAAATTATTGTCACTTGTTCTAACTATATCTGCGGTAAATAATAGACTTTATATAAGTTAGAATATTATGCATACTTAATTTTAAAATTTGAAAGGGAACAAGCTAATAACATTGCTAAGTCACGGAAGTCATCTTTAAATACACGTATTTCATCCTTGACTATTTTAAAAACCTTGCATT
>DATBXH010000876.1:0-2690 GCA_036514375.1 Bacteroidales bacterium
GATTGTGGACGGTGCGGTAATCATCGTGGAAAGCGTTATTTACACCATCACGCACCATCATAAGCAGGTAATCAAGGTACAGGACATGACAGAACTGGAAACAATTACCCAGCAATCGTCATCCAAGCTTATGCGTTCCGCCGTGTTCGGCCAGCTAATCATCCTGATAGTATACTTTCCAATCCTTTCATTACAGGGAATTGAAGGAAAAATGTTCAAACCGATGGCCATGACAGTGGGCTTTGCCATCATCGGAGCCATGTTGCTTTGCCTTACTTACGTTCCCATGATTTCATCTGTCTTTTTGCGTGTAAAAGTAAACAACCACCCTCAAAGAGGGTGGCTTTAAATTACAGAACCCTCTAAAAGAGGGAAAGATTAACGTCTCTCCTCTTTCTTTTCCTCGTGTTCTTGATGTTGTACATATCGCTTTATCATGTCTGAATCCAAACCTACTGTGCTTATAAAATAGCCTTGTGCCCAGAAGTGGTTCCCCCAGTATGGTTTCTTTTTCAGATCAGGATATGTTTTGAACAATTTTATTGCCAACTTACCCTTTAGAATACCCATAAAGTCAGAAACTGAAATCTTTGGTGGTATCGAACAGACTATGTGTACATGATCTGCCTGAATACTAAGCTCCTCGATTTCCACTTCCTTCCATTGGCTTATTACCCTGATGTCATGTTCCACCAAGGTTTTAACTAATCCGTTTAACACTCGAAACCGATACTTCGGCGTGAACACAACATGATACTCGCATTTGTAAAAGACATGCGTTAATTTTCTAAATTTATCCATAGTTTTATTTTTAAAATTTTTACTATGGGCTAAGTTAATTGGCTAAGCCTTTTATACATAACCACCGTCAAAGACGGTGGTTTGTTATTTTGCAATCAATGATAGAAAGGCTCTGGATGAAAAAATCATGGATTTCATCAAACGATGGTATGAACCCGTGATACAGGCATCGTTGAAATACAAAAAGACAGTACTTTTAATCGCATCGGCATTGTTTATTATCAGTATCATCATATTTTCCCAGATGGGCGGAGAGTTCATCCCTACCTTAGAGGAAGGTGATTTTTCCGTGGAATCGAGACTGGCAACAGGATCATCCCTCTCACAGACGATTGCTACTTCCGAAAAAGTAGAGCAAATCCTTTTGAAAAATTTTCCCGAAGTAAAAGAAGTTGTCAGCCGGATTGGAGTAGCCGATATTCCCACCGACCCTGACCCCATCGAAGTATTTATGCTGATGATTATACTTAAAGATAAAAGTGAATGGGTAACGGCAGATAACCGTGAAGAACTGGCAGACAAGATGAAAGAAGCGCTATCGGTAATCCCGGGGGTAGACTATGAGTTTCAACAACCCATTCAGTTGCGTTTCAACGAATTGATGAGTGGTACAAAACAGGATGTGGCTGTAAAAATCTATGGTGATGACCTGGATGAGCTCACCCGGCTTGGTGATAAGGCAGCAACCATTATTTCAGGTGTGGAAGGTGCAGTGGATGTGCTACCAGAAGCAATTGCAGGTATGCCGCAGATTACCGTAGAATACAACCGACAAAAGATTGCACGGTATGGGTTAACCATCAACGATGTGAACAATGTCCTGAAAAGTGCATTTGCAGGGGCTAAGGCTGGTGTTGTGTACGAAGGCGAAAAAAGGTTCGACATGGTGGTAAGGTTGGACAAAGCTCACCGGACAGACCTCAATAATGTGAAGGATTTGTATATTTCCCTGCCCGACGGGGAATCAAATTCCACTTATTGAAGTGGCTTTCTGTAACGAAAAAGGAAGATCCTTCCCAGATTTCACGGGATGATACCAAACGAAGAATTGTAATAGGTTTAAATGTAAGGGGATGTAATGTGCAAAGTGTGGTGACTGATATTCAGAAAAAGCTAGAGAACGGGTTAAAACTACCTCCAGGCTATTACATCACATATGGCGGGCAGTTTGAAAACTTGGTGGAAGCCAAAAAACGGTTGTCCATTGCCGTACCAATTGCATTGGCTTTGATTTTCGTTTTATTGTTTTTCACGTTTGGCTCGTTCAAGGAAACCATGATGATATTCACTGCTATTCCGCTTGCAGTCATAGGTGGTATTTTTGCATTGCTCATTCGTGGAATGCCCTTCAGTATTTCGGCAGGGGTTGGCTTCATCGCTCTTTTCGGTGTAGCTGTTCTCAATGGTATCGTATTAATCAGCTATTTCAACCAATTGGAAAAAGAAGGAATAACCGACCTCAGGGAACGCATCCTGACAGGTGTAAAAGTGCGGTTGCGCCCGGTAATAATGACTGCTGCGGTTGCATCGCTTGGGTTCCTCCCAATGACCATATCCACTTCAGCAGGAGCCGAAGTGCAACGCCCGCTCGCTACAGTTGTCATTGGCGGACTGATTACCTCAACATTACTTACACTGATAGTTTTGCCAGTGCTGTATAGCATTTTTATTAGTCGGTTTAGAAAGAAAAAAGCAAAGTTATCTTCTAATGCACTTACAGTAATTCTTCTTTCAACAGGCTTGTCTTTGCCGATGTTTGGCAAAGCGCAAACAAACCAGGCACAACATAACCAACCTCTTGTTTTGTCGGTTGAGGATGCCGTAAAAATAGCTACAGATAATAATCCTGTTATAAAAAGTGTCAATTATAGTGTAACCCAACAAGAAGT
>DATBXH010000877.1:0-3359 GCA_036514375.1 Bacteroidales bacterium
GTGGGAAAATAAAACCCTAAAATGGGAATTATGACACCATCATGGGAAAGTTACCACACCATTTTGGGAAGATTATGTTCAACCTATTCGCGTTAAACAAGTATTTTTAAAATACATTATTAATAAACAACCATTTTTTAACTTAAACAACATTTTTATGAAGAATTTTTTTGGAGTAATGTTACTAACATTTGCATTTGTGGGTTGCCAAAAGGATCCGATTACACTTGATTCGACTGATGCTTCGTCAGCTAAACAGTTGAAGGCTTCCACTACAGTTACAACGGAAGCTGCCTTAAAATCTGCTATTAGTGCCGCCAAAGCAGGAGACGTTATTACAATTAGTGGAACCATTAAATTAACAAGTACCCTGCAACTTCTTAATAGTGGTACTTCCAGTTCAAAAATCAATCTTACCGGTGGAACACTTGACTGTTCAGGAGTTTCATCAGGCTGGGGGGTAAAGGTTAATGGTAGTTATTGGAATATTACAAACATGACTATAATCAATAACCCAACGAATAGTGGGTTGGTTTTCCAAACCGGTGGTTATAATTATGTTTATAATGTTACTACTTCCGGTCACCACGATTCCGGCCTTCAGGTTTACAATGCCGCACATGATGACAATGTCAGCTATTGCCACTCAAATGAAAATTATGACACCCAGAATGGTGGCGAAAATGCTGATGGTTTTGCTTGTAAATTATCTGCTGGCAAAAACAATAAGTTTGACCATTGTACTGCTAACCATAATTCTGATGACGGATGGGATTTGTATGGCCAGCCTTATACTGTAACTATTACTTATTGTACATCCACTAACAACGGACAAGGTGCCAATGGCGATGGTAATGGTTTTAAACTGGGAAGTTCAGGACAAAGCGTTCCTCATACTTGCACCAACTGTGTTTCAAATAACAATAAAGGTTGTGGTTATACCGGAAATGGTAATACAGGACATATTACAACAACCGGAAGCACCGGTTCCGGAAATGTTAAAGGACTTTGGGATAGAATTTATTAATTCTTATAATTTGATTATCGATAAAGGCTGGCTCATCGCCAGCCTTTTTTATTCGTGAAACTAAAATTTCAAGAACGTAGTGAATTGAAATTTGTAATTTAAAGCTTAATCTTTTAAGATGTCGTTAGTTCTTTCGACATACATATACTATTTTCATTCCCGATATATTGTCCGTAATTTCCAATCCTTTGATATCCAAGCTTGGTATAAAATTTTATCGCCTCCACTTGTTTTATCCCGGTTTCAAGAACAGCTCCTGAAAATCCCATCTCAACCGCCCATTTCTCAAGTTCAAGTAATATCATGGATGCAATACCGCTGCCACGATGTTCTGACTTCACGATCATTCGCTTTATTTCCACGGTATTCGTTTCAAAAACCTTAAAACAACCACATCCGGCAGGTTTTTTATCAATATACCCAATTACCACGGTATCGAGAAATTCTATCTTATTATACTTGTCGTATTGTGCCTGAAGAGCACCATATCTCAAATATAGCTCTTTATCGAGTAATTCTACCAATTGCCTAAAATCCTCACTATTACTATTATCTCGGACTATCTTTAACATTCTGAAATTGTATTTTTTAAAAAAGTTGCCAATTCAGATATTGTTTTAAACTCTTTTTCGCTGTTTTGTTGCTTCACTCGCCAAATTGTATTTCCGGCCTTTTCTTCAACAATGATTTCTAATGAATAGCCTTCACTATCTAATTCAGTATCAAAACCAAGTCTTTCCAATGCTCTTTTCGTCCAAATATGGGCTACGCCTTTACCTGAAAGCTTACACGAGCCTATGGGCTTACGGCGAATACTGAATTCTCCTTTCCTGGGATCAAACTTCAAACGGGTTTCATCAAATAAACCAGAGATGAAATGTTGAAGCACTAAATCCTCAGGAGCACCCTCTATAAAGGCACCAGGGGTAAGTATCCATAAACGGTCAGCCTCACGCATAGCAATATTAAGATCGTGTGACGTAAACAAGATTGTTTTCTTCTTTGTTCGTGTCAGTTCGTTCAGCAAATGAATTACCTCATACTTATTGGGCATATCAAGGAAAGCTGTAGGTTCGTCAAGTACAATGATATCCGTATCCTGGGCAAGGGTTCGAGCAATCATCACTCGCTGGCGTTCCCCATCGCTTATCTCATTAATATAACGTTCGGCAAGTGAAGTTAGTCCAACCATCTCAATGGCTTCGGATACCATCACATTGTCCTTATCGGATAACTGTCCAAACCAATTGGTATATGGCGATCTTCCCAAAGACACCAATTGGCGTACTGTACAATGATTAAGCTTAAGTATCTCAGTGGAAACAAAACTTACTTTCTGAGCAAATTCGTTGCGTGAAAAAAGACGGAAAGGCTGTCCAAACAAGATTATATCTCCGTCCAAAGGATCCTGAAGCCTGGCTAATGTTCGTAAAAGTGTACTTTTACCTATACCATTTTGCCCAATGATTCCTATTAATTCTCCCTGCGAAACAATGACATCCAAATTCCGGATTACTGTGGTGATTTGTTTTCCATTACGATAACCAACGGATAGTTGATGTGCTTTAATAATAGGATTCATATACTGGCAATTCGTTGGTTTTTAAAGATAATCCATAAAATTACCGGTATACCAAGCAAAGCTGTAACCGTATTTACCGGCAATACAATTCCGTTGCCTGGAATTTGGGAAAGTAAATCGGCCGTCAGCATAAGAACAGCACCAACAAGCATACTTGCAAACAAAAGTATTCTTTGGTCACTGGTCTTAAATATCATACGACATATATGCGGTACAGCAATTCCGATAAACCAAATGGGCCCGCAAAAAGCAGTAATACTTCCAGCCAGAATACTCGTGCTAAAAAAAATAAGAAAACGAGCAAAATTAACGTTTAAGCCCATACTCCTTGCGTAGTTCTCACCCAGCAACATCAAATTCAGCATTTTTACAGTAAGCAGACTGAGAACCAGACCAAATCCAACAGATGGTAGCAAGACAGCAAGGTGAGAACTGCTAACATTCCCTAGGCTGCCCATCGACCATACAAGAAATGATTTTAGTAATACTTCGTTACTAAAATATTGCATAATACTGACAATAGCTGAAGATACACTTCCAAACAGTATTCCCAAAATCAGAATCGTCATAATGTCGCGGACGCGAAGCGATACAGCAAAAATCAGGAGTAATATCACTCCTGCCCCTCCCCATGCAGCGAATACTATAATCCAATTCGCTAATATACCACCGGTTTCCAAACCTAAAACCGACGAAAATCCTAACAATACAAAAGCAACACCCAGGCTGGCACCTGAACTTATTCCAAGG
>DATBXH010000878.1:0-6513 GCA_036514375.1 Bacteroidales bacterium
TCAAATTGTCGAGGACTATTTACAAACTCAATTGAAAAAAATAGATTAGGATAATTAGGGATGATGAAAAATTAACTGTGCACAACACAGTATACATCATGCGGGTTTCAGAGCAAATTTCAAGTTCATTGCTCACTGGCAAGGGCAGTAACGGTGGATAAGGAAGTAGTCACGAATTCCCGCACGCTGCATACACTCAACGTTTAGGTGTCAGCTTAAAAACAGGCTACTAGCTCAATAAAATGTGTGAAACTTAAAATTATAGATATGAAATACAGATTGATTTATTTATTATTTGTATCATTTTATACTTCTGCATTATTCTCTCAAGAAATAACTGAAGAGAACTATATAAAGGCGGATGAAGAAATATGGAAAACATATGAGCAAGAAAGTTCTAAAATTAGTAAACTAAAGAAGAAATATCCTGAGAAAGAAGACAGTTTAAATATTATTTTACATCAGTTATATGAGTCTGCAAATGATAAAAACAGGAAAATAGCTATAAAGTTTGCATCAGTTCCAAGTGGATTAAAAAGATTGTTTTGGGTCAGATTGGAAATTCCTAAAGATACTTTATTGCTTATTTATAATTCTTTACCTAAAGATTTAAAAGAATCAGATTATGGGAAAAGTCTATTGCTACACATTAATACAAACCAGATTAAAGAAGGAGATAAGTTTTATGATTTTACTGCAACTGATACATTAGGAAATAATATTCAGTTTTCGTCATTTAATAGTAAACATATTCTATTTATTTATGATGGTCTGGGTTGCATGGATAAATCAGATAGAGATTATTTACTAAATCTTTTTAAGAAAACAGAACGTAATAATTTTCAAATTATTGTTTATTCAAAGAGCTCTAATTTAGCAGAACTTAAAAAAGTTAAAAATCGGTATAATATTCAATATCCAATATTGTCAGATTTTAAAAATGACCATAGCCTTATTAAAATTTATTTAGGAATTCAAGCTACTCCGACCTGTTTTATAATCAATAAGGAACGAAATATCATTTATAAGTTTGGACTATTTACAGATGAAAACAGAGCTAAGTTGGAAAAAGAAATAGAATTATAATAAAAAGCCAGCACCTAACAAAGGGTCATACGCCATGCGGGTTTCAGTGCAATTTGCAAGCTCAGTTCCCGTTGGCAAGGTCAGTAACGAGGGATAGGTTCGCAGCCACGTACTCCGCTACGTTTCATACCGCCGTTCGTTTGGCAGCAAGTGTTAAAACAGCGAATGCGTTCAACTAAATTGATAGATTAATACGCAACCAAAATGAGATTGATAACATCTTAGGCTAAGTACTATTAACAATTTATAAAATTATAAATACTCATATTCCATTTTGTTGTACAGTATTTAATTTATAAAACAATGAAACAATGTGGCATCATTTACGTGTTTGCAGTTTTGATAACTATTCATAGTTGTACAAAAGACAAACACATTACTGAACAAATCGATTTTTGTGGCACAGTTGCAAACACAGAATGGACTCATTCGTTAACAAAGGACAGTTTAATTGGCAACTGGGTGATTTGCCATGTAGATTATAGCAAAGGTATTGGAATGTCAACTCTTGTAGATACAAGTTACAATCTTTCAGCTAAATTAGTACTGAATATTGATGGAACTGGAACTCTTAATTCTTCACCCTTAAAATGGTCGCTTACGACTAAGATAAATTACATGCCTATCTTGACATTTACGAATATTGATACCATTAACCCTTTCCCTGTAAATATAATTCATGGGGATTCATTAGTCACATACATACAACTGCCACCTAAATCAAGATTTTTTGTGATAGCAGGACAAGGAGGAGGTGGTCAATGGGAGGAGTCATACATTAGTTTTGAAAGACAATAAATAAGGCATAATTAGTAAAATACACCAGCTGCCAACATGTATAAGGTGCGACAAGAAGACGATAATTTCACTGTTAAACGATTCATGAATTGATTTAACCTATTGTGCTGCCAATAGTTTCCTGGTCAGGCATGCATTTTAGTAACGAAATTGTGTGAAGCCCTGATGACAACGTAGCCATAGTCCCGTATAATGCGGGATGAGGAGCAAGGAATGTATGGTAAGGTTAACATAAGTAAATTGCTGCTAAAGGTCCGATAGCGTGAAAAGGCCAAAGATACTGACAGGTCTTGACCAAAAGGTAAGTGGTATAGTTATGATGTATGGACAAATGAAAACTATTAAATTATGTATTGTCGGAGTGGTATTTTCACTCCTAATAGTTGGAGTTGTAAGTCATACACCAATTCGTCATATTATTCAATTAACTCCTTTATTAATAGTCGTTTTATTTTCAAAAAAGCCATGGATAAAATATGCAGCAATTGCTGTTCTAATTTTCTGGTTATTTATAATGTCTCTCATCTGGCTTTTTCTTTTGGGATTATCTAATATTGCCAGTGGGACATATTCTTTAACGGAAATTATAATGACGATAACAATAGGTATTTCTTGTGTGATAGGTATAATTTCTTTCTTTCATATTAAATCTACCTCGAAAATATTAACCAATATAGGGGCATTAATTATTTTTTTATTGTTACAAACAGCAATGATGTGGACTAGCCTTCAAGGATTCATCTCTAATTCTTAAATCAAACAATTGTGCCATCGTCAGGCGCAAGGGAGTTAGGCTTGATCGGTACGGTTAACACATGTAAACTGCTGATAAATGTCTGATGTTGATGGATATTATGAAAAAGTTGATTATAAACGAATAGGTTCAATTTTTGAAGTTCCATGCCGATAATTAATTTCCCTTGGCTAGCCTAAGTCTATGCAACTTTCGCCGAGCGGCTCCGAACATTTAGGCTAGCGAGGGGGTGAAACGTTATTGCTTTTCAAAATTATCTTCAAACATCATTTGTCCATCTAATCCGGTTAGTTTTACATAATCGATGGAACCTGTGCCTTCGAACAGGTAGATGAATCCCACTATCTTGCCAAAATCTTCTTTAAATACTTCATTAAAAGCCGCTTTACCATTGATGCATATCTCAGCATTTTTATTATGTACGTTGATTCTTATCTCTTGCCATTCAAATATATTGCAACCCAATGCCGAGAGGTCCTGATCACCACCATTGCGTACAATTTCCCCCAATTTATAACTTGCATGGCGTTCACACCCCTTTTTAACCAATAAGACCCTGAAAATATGTTTTTCTGTGACAATGATCAGGTTTAACCACGGACAAAGTGAATTTTGCATACTGTCAACTTTTAACCGGGTAACAAAATCAAAATTGTCGGAAGAAATATTAAATTTCTGACTGTAACAGATACGTGAGAAAAAATATTTTGAAAAATCAACATGATGCTTTTCCAGTAGTGATTTTTTCAAATGAAATTGTCCCCCTTCAATAAACGTCTCATTTTTAAAATCTATGGGAATTAAATCTTTTTCATTGTAATAAATATGGGGTTCCCAGCCATTACTCAGGATATGTATGGGTTGCATGGCAATCTCTGTATTATTGGCAATAAGTCTTGCCCGGTGATATCCAGATTCATAATAAATGCTTGAAAAAACATGTCCCTTCGGGTCAATGCGTACCTTATGATAATCGTTCCACGTTTGCTGAATAAAAAAACTATCCGCTTTGACATTGGTTACATCGTAATTAAAAATTACAGTATTGGGTATACCCGATGTAACTGTTTTTTTTGCGGAAAAGTAAATTGGACCATTTATTTTGGGCTTCTTTGGGCTTTTATTGTTCTGCAGTTTCATGTACAGCAAACCAACCAGCAATACCGTTACTGTCAGAATAATCCCGATGAAAGCCAGAATTATTTTAAGCGAAGTACGTTTTACTTTTATTTGGCTTGCCTGTTTAAACTCCTGCCAGTTTTTGTAATCGAGAACTGAGGCTAATGCATTGAGCGTAGCGGGTTGAGGCAGTTGAGCAAAATCTTCTTTCCAGAGCCTTTTTAAAGTGGAAAGGCTTATGTTGATTCCTGATTTCTCCCGGATTAATCTTGACAAGTATTCCAGATCGCTTGATTTTAGAGAAGAATTACCGTTGTCTAATGCCAGAACCTTTTCAATTTCTTTTTTACAGGAACATATATATTTTCTTTCAATGGATTTACGCATTTGTAGATTAGAGCTTTCTAAAAATTAGGGTAAATTTCAAATATACCACTTTTCATTATATCTTTTAAACGATTAGGTGAAGTCTTATTTATATCTGATTATATAACAATAACGTTACCATATCCTCCTTGCTATTTTAACATTGACCTGGATTTGACCTGCTTTTGAATGCTCAAATCCTGTTCATAATTGTAATGATTACTTACAATTGCATCAAAATTTATTCTAAAAACATTAATCATGAAAAAATATCTTCTTTTATTCATCCTACTGACACTTGTTTTAAAAGGTCATGCTCAAAAAAGAAACAATCGGGAAGCATCATTATCTCTGGTTAATAAAGTAACCCATATTTCTTTAAAGGCAGAAAACTGGGAATTCAAACCACAGACTGTTGATTTTTTCGAATATAAGTCGAGGCCAGTCATGAAATTGTTGAACAGCAGCGATCCTGTTATATTGAAGGATTTTAATTTCATCGATGGAACCATTGAATACGACATGGAGCCTTTGGATCCGCGGTTTACATCATGTTACTTCAGGTGGAAAGATTCAAAAGAAAGTGAGTGTTTTTATTTCCGCACAGGACGGGCGGGTAATTCCCAAGCCATTGATGCCATTCAGTACGCCCCTATCATCAATGGTGTAAATCTTTGGGATATGCTTTTTCATTATCAGACAAACGCTGATTTTAAAAAAGACGATTGGAACCATGTAAAACTGGTGATTTCAGGAAAACAAATGCGGGCATATGTGAACGACACATTGCGCCCTGCATTGGAAGTCCCCATGCTGGAAGGAAATGTTACCACCGGGACGTTGGCTTTTGATGGCAAGGTAATCATATCTAATCTGAAAGTAAAACACAATTCGGTGGAAGGACTTGCACCGGAAGCAGGTATTGATCCTACATCCGTTGACCCGCGTTACCTCCGAAAATGGCAGGTTAGTTCGCCCGTGACAACAGCAAAGGGAATTGATTTTAGTGATGATTATGTTGCTAATGCCGATACAAAATGGGAAGATATAACTGCTGAACGCCGTGGGTTAATTAATCTTACCCGTAAATTTGGTAAAACAGAAGGGAGAAGGATAGTCTGGCTGAAAACAATTATTCATTCGGATAAGGCACAGGATAAAATACTACGTTTTGGTTTTAGTGATGAAGTATGGGTCGTCATAAACGACAGACCCCTATATATCGATAAAAACCTCTATAATACTCCAATGGCGAAACAACCTGATGGCAGGTGCTCTATTGAAAATACTTCTTTTAAAGTTCCATTAAAGGAAGGTGATAATCAATTGTTAGTCGGCGTATCTAATTTCTTTTACGGATGGGGTATCGTGGCCAGGCTGGATAACCTTGACGGAATAAAGATTGAAAAATAAGTGTCAGAGAATTATAAAAAACCAATAACGATGACAAAAAACGTGATGAAATTACAGTATTTCATTTTATTGATGTTAATTGTTTTTGCAGGTAAATTGCTTGCTCAAACGCCATTATCATGCGATGAAATAGCATATGCTTATCCGATTAATAGCATAACGATTGATGGTGACATTTCGGATTGGCCTAAAGACATCGCCAGATACTCCATAGACAATGTTTATGGTAATAAGCTGAAAAATAGAGAAGATTTTAATGCTTATTTTCAGGTAGCTTATAATTTGTCAGAGCAGTCCTTATATTTTGCTATAGTAGTTTCGGATGATTCACATATTATCGATACTACGCAAAATGCCGATTGGGACACACAAGATACCTATAGCCTTTACTTGGATAGCAAACATTTACTAACCGGATCGGGAGTGGTGGCATATCAATTCAATGAAAAATGGAAAAAATTGCTTAATCCTGCAGACAGTTGGGATCCGGAAGTAAAAAATGCAAACTGGGATAATGTTCAGGTTGCATCTAAGCATCAGGGATCAAAAACAATCTATGAATGCCGGCTAGTGTTAAAAAAGCAGCTATTCCCGGGAAGATCGATTGGTGTGGATCATGTAATTATCGATAAAGATGCTGATAATGGAAAGGGTGTTCGTTCATATATTTCCTGGGGTAGAAATCAGGGGAAAGATAATTCGCCGGGAAAATTAGGATACGTTATATTAATGAAGGCTGACGAATCTACCGGTACAATCGCCGGTCAGATAAAATGGAAAAATGATTCAATAAAAGGATTTCCGGGAAACATCAGGATAACTTCAGCAAATAACCCTGCACTTTGGGTACAGACAACTGTAGATTCAACCGGACGGTATTCTGTTATGCTTCCTGCTGGCAGGTATACGGTTTCTCCGGTCTGGAGTTTTTGGGGTATGAATGATAATTTATATAAGATTGATAGGAAAAGGTCATC
>DATBXH010000879.1:0-2798 GCA_036514375.1 Bacteroidales bacterium
GGTGTTAGCTTAAGCTATATCTATGACGGGTTAAGCACAACTGTTACAAACGTGCTTACCGGCCAAAATACTACAAAAACAGCAGATGCCTCAGGTTGTTTAATTCAGAACACCGATGCCGGTGGCTCCATTACTTATACCTACAATGCCATGGGACAGGTTCGTCAGGTGATTTCGCCTTCGGGTACCAACCAGATAGGGTATGATCAGTTTGGGCATCAAACTAGTTTATCTGATTCCAATGCAGGTAACATGACTTACGATTATAACGTTTACGGCGAACTTACCTTACAAACTGATGCTCTTAACAACAGTACCTCGCTTACTTACGACGATATCGGTCGTGTTTATAACCGTAACGAAAATTCCCTTACCACTAACTGGGTTTACAACTCAAATGGCAGATTGGATAATGAGACAACTAGCTCCGGTATTACCTATACATATACTTACGATACCAAAGGCCGGCCATCGAATATAAAAGAAACCGAATCTAATGTTTTCAGAACTGATTTTAATACTTCGTACGCTTATAACGATAACGGCCAGATATCCAAAGTAACTTATCCATCAGGTTTTGCTGTCGACTATCATTATACGAACGGTTATTTGGACGAAATTATCAGGGATGATAACCAGGCCAGTATCTGGAAATTGAACTCGGTAAATGCCCGTGGACAAATTACCAGTAGTACTGCCGGTAATGGCATGGTTACCTCCAAAGCATATGATGATCGGGGTTATCTCCAGTCCATTGTAACTACCAATAGCAGTAGTACAGTTCAGGATCTTGCCTATAGTTTCTCTGCAAAGGGGTATTTGGAATGGCGTAAGGATAACCGCCACAACGGTATTACGGAATCCTTCGGTTATGATAACCTGGGCCGCCTGGAAACCATCAATACAAATGGAACGGTGGTTGAAATGACCTATGCTGCAAATGGCAACATCGGTTCCAAATCGGATGCGGGAACATATGCTTATTCTGCAGAACACCCCAATGCCGTTGAAACATTAACAGGCAATAACGGTACAGTGAGCGATCAGGAACAGGATATTACCTATACTTTGTTCAATATGCCTTCCGTGATTACAGAAGGGAGCAATTCCGCAACTTTCACTTACGGACCGGAACACGAACGCAAAATAATGAGCACATCTGTGAGCGGTGGTCTTACCAAATATTACTCCGGCAACTACGAACGGCAGGATGCCTCGGGTGCCACACGCGAACTTAATTATATTGTTGCTTATGGTCAGATTGTTGGTATCTTTGAGAAAAAAAGCAGTGGCGAAACCAATATGTACTATGTACATACCGACCACTTAAGTTCTTTGAACGTGATTACCGATGCCAGTGGCAATATTGCACAGGAAACCAGTTACGATGCCTGGGGTAACCGGCGCGATCCGGCAACGTTACAAAATCTTACCACGCCACCTGCCAACCTGATTACCGATCGTGGTTTTACAGGTCAGGAGCACATGGACGCCTTTGGGTTGATCAACATGAATGGCCGTATATATGATCCTGTTTTGGGCAGGTTTCTGAGTCCCGATCCTATTGTGGCAGATCCTACCTCTACCCAGGATTACAACCGTTACTCTTATTGCGGCAACAGCCCGCTCATGTATACCGACCCGAGCGGGTATATCAAGGCAACACAGTACAGGGGAATAATTGGTGTTGGAGGCGGTGGAGGCGGATGGGGCCTCGGATTTGATTGGTGGATGAATGAGGATGACTTTTTATTTCCGAAAATGGGAACCTTAAACAGTCCAAGAAATACTCTCGAATATGATACTCAGTTAGGGCAGAACATAGCAAATGAAACTGGTGATATATCGTATTTAAATAGTGTTAGGGATGGCGTGGCAATGGGTGATTACAATGGAAGGGGTACAATTAGCTATTCCGGTTTTAATGGTGTGTATTTTGGTAAAACTGGAAAGATATACCTTGATTATAATTTTGCTTCTACACCTGATGCAATAACTGGTGGATTTTCTGAAGATAATGAGAAATATACAATTGCTCCTGGGGTGGGTGTTGGTAGAATGGCTATTGATCCAAGTATATTTGGAAATGCCCAATCGCAAGGGGGTGGACATTCATTTATGGATTATTTAAACTTTGGTGTTAATGCTGGAGATCTATATTACAGTGTTAAAGGTGAAGCCCTGCATAATGAATTATATTGGGTTCAGAAAAATGGAACTATCAGAAGTACGAATTCTATAGGAAATAATTATTTACTAAGAAGGAGTTATAATATTACTGGTGAATTAGCTGAAGGGGCAAAAATTGCGGCTCGAAATTTTGCATATGTAGGAACAGCTATGTCCGGCATCAATATGGTTACAGACTTCAGATTTGCCAATACATTTGATTTTGCGATGGGACTTACAACGTTTATACCCGGTGTTGGATGGGCTATCTCAGGTCTCTATTTCATTTCCAATGTTGCAGTGCAAGCCTATACAGGTAAGACTATTGGAGAACATTTAGAAATGCAAATAAATAAAATAGGACAATAAATAAAATGATACTATTTGATTACATCTTTTATAGAGTAGCCGACTTTTATATTAATACGTTTAAGGCTAAAAATGGCGAAGCTTTAGGAGCTCTTCTAGTGACACTAATGCAAGGATTTCATATTGTATCTATTTTGATATTTTGTGCTTTTTTCTCAAGTGATGTAAATGCCATATTTGAAGCAAATGAAGGGAAAACCCTCATGCGGTCATATGCATCAATATTGGCTATTGCTGTGTTAGCTTTTAATTTTTATAGG
>DATBXH010000880.1:0-5568 GCA_036514375.1 Bacteroidales bacterium
AGTAAAGGATATAAATGTCCTGTAAGCGCAAAATGTCCTATGAAGTTTACACCAAATTGTAATTCGTATCCTTCCTTCGTTTTTGATGCTGGAGGCATTGACACTCCGGCATTGTTAATCAGTATGTCTAACTGATTGTGATTTTGAATAAAGTCTTCTGAAAAACTCTTAACAGAATTTAAATCTGATAAGTCCAGTATAGCACTTTCCAATTGACCTTTCCCATTTGTTTTTTGTAATTCAGCTAGCGCATCTTTTGCACGTTTGGGATCTCTACAAGCAAGCATCACATTTGCACCAGCATTGTATAAAGCAAGGGCTGTTTCATAGCCAATACCCACATTTGCACCTGTTACTATTACTGTTTTTCCGGTTTGGTCCGGAATATTGTTTATTGTCCACATAATGATTTGTTTTTACTGTTTATATTCTGATACAAAGATCAGCATGTAAAAAACAAAATGGTTTGCTGTAAAGTCCAAAGTTAGTTTGTTGAAAAGTCCAAAGATTCAATGAATTTATTGATTGTTCCTCAAACTTGCCGATAACGGACACGTATAAGTTTTGTTGGGGAATTACAGAGCAATTATCAATCAAGGTACACAAACTTTAAATAGTTGTAATACCTTTAAAATTGGCACTTTCGCCCCAATAAAATTTATACGATGTTAGCGGTTGTTTTTATTTATCATAATTAAATTTTATTTCTGAAATTCCTGTGTCGTCATATTTATCACCTTTAAACACATCTAAAATTTCAATAGTCAAAGAGGTTGTTGGGATTGGAAAATTGAAAATTATTCTCTGACTTAATGGAGTATCTTTTAGGTTAAAAATATATTCAACTTTTGTTACAACTTTATCATTAAAATCTTCTTTCAATCCTTCATAATATCCACCTATAAAGGCCTTGCTAACATTATAATTAATTGTCAGTTTAATACAAGATACTCTGTTATTATCATTAAAGATTTTATCACTTTTGGCACAACCATTCACAATATCCATTGATTTTATGATATGTGCACTTCCTGAAGGATTATAAAACTCAATTTTGCTTCCTATCCCACTTCCTTTATAACCTTCAACCCAAGCAGTTCCTTTTTTTCCATCTATTAAATTTAAAACTTCATAATTAATATTGCCAGAGGGTTTTAACACACTATCTTCTGTAAAAGGGATATATGTATCTTTATAGGTAACACCAAATGAAAGATCCTCCTTAGGCTTTAAATTAGTTAATTTTCTATAGAAATTTACCAATGATACTTTTTCATTATTTAAAGTAGACCCATTCTCAAGATCAAAATAAAATGGCGCGTTATCCGTATGAAGTCTGACTTCAACAGTAGAAATATTTTCTCTCCAAAATGCCCCCGTAACAAGTACATAATAAAATGAAGTAATTGGCTCATCTCTATATGATGGATTATACCTTTGTTGATATGTATTTTTAATATGCTTTGTCTCATTTTCATTAAAGAATACAGTTTGACATTCGAATTGATCAAAAGGGCTGGTAATATATTGACATCCATTACCTGAACCTGGAATATAATTCCAGTCTGATTTCATTTTGGTAATCTCCAATTCACTGTCATTTTCATAAGCTTTAAAATGCATATCATTATCTGAACTACTTGGAAATCCCATAACCACTTTTTGTGCTTTTCCTTTATTTACAAAAACATAATTAACCTCAACGGTATAATAATCAGCCAACAAAGTAATATCTATGGTCTCACTATACATCTGAATATCTGAGTTAGAAATTGGTTTCACTGTTCCTCCAGGTACATGACACAATGGTGCATCATCAGCCAAAATAAATTGAATTTTTAATATACAAATAAGGATAATAAGCAGCGTTTCTTTCATAATTATTTAGTTAGTTTCATTCTTTTGTTTAAAATTATAGCTAGCGTTGGGTGTATGCGCCGTAGGGGATTTCGTGGATACTTTCATATCAACCTGCAAGAAACTTGCAAGCGAGTGATGCGTTTGGCATACCACAAAAACCTCTATGGCGTATAACACCGTGTTGGGCACTGTATAAATCATTTGGGACAAAATTCATACACTAAATTACTTTTAGATTTGTTGACTACTATTTTGTCATCGAATTGAAAAATAAAATTGCTATAAAAATCACTGGTAGGGGCAGATAAGTTTAAACAACTTTTCATAACTAGATTATACTGAAAATAACTACCATAATTGTGTGGCAAATACGCAAAATCATGTAGCACAAAACAATCTCCTGTCCAATAAATATATTGAAACGCTAAAGTAGCAACTTTTTTTACCGTATATTCTAATGGATTAAACTCCCAAAGCTGTGTATTAGTCGTATTACTACTTAATTCATCTTCTAATAAGTATCCAAAACCATTATATGCGTATGAAATATAAAACCACTTGCCATTTATTTCTAATGAAGGTTGCAGACTCCATTGGTCTTTCAAAGGATCGTACATCCATAATTCGCAACCGATTTGGGAGGAATAAAGAAATAATTTATTGTTAATAACAAAACTAATAGGTTTAAAATAACTTAAATTTCCAGGAAAATCTGCTTTTTTAATCCAAAGGTCTACGGCAGGATCATATTCATATAAATCCTTATAAAGTAGATAACTGTTATCATAGCCCAGGCCAACATATCCTTTGCCTAACATTGAAAAACCGATTGCATTGTATCGTTGATGACCTGGAAATTCAATTCTTGGATTCCAATTATCAGTGATTTTATCATATTCCCAAAGGGTTTTTGGAGATAAATTATTAAAACTTCCTGTGCCTAAGCATACATATCCTTTTGATCCAATTGTAAAAGAACTACTGTAGTCACTTGCTCCTCCTGGAAAATTTTGCAATTGAGTCCATGGATATATTAATTTAAATTTAGATTGAGATAGGGATTGTTGGCTAGCTACTTCAAGAATGATGTTAGTTATAATTGTTTGTAAAGTATTTGGACATTGAACTAATATTGTGTCTGAATTACATTTAATTACATTAGCATGAATAGCCCCAAAATAGATTTTAATACTACTTGACTTTGAGCTGAAGTTATTCCCAATTATTGTGATTATACGACCGGCAGAACCAGAATCAGGATAAAATTTATTTATAACTGGAGGTAAACAACCTTTACTAATAAATGAACGAATATTACTATAAACAATAACCTTATCAGTTTTAATATAAGCGCGAACATTAAAATGTTTACCTTTCTCCAGGTCGTTATTTACTCTATAACTGAACTTTTCTAATGATGGATTATTCCCTAATGATTCTATTTTGCTATTTATTGTTGGTTTAGAAATACTATCATCCCAAACGAAACCATAGTCCAATATTTTTTGATTTCCTAGATTAGTAATATTAGCATTAAAAGTTGCCCCATCTGAAGTGATATCATTTACTTCAGAAAGTAGTACAAATGGATAATCTGTTGGTTCAGGATCTGCATCTTTTTTGCATGAATAAAAAGTAAGAACTAATAAAAATGTGATATAAATTAGTTTTGTTTTCATCGTTAATAATTAATACCAATTATACATTGAAAGCTTTTATTGCCATATGTTTCCTTTGTTAAACCATATGAATTATTGTATCTTACTTCGAAAAATAAAGATTTTCTATAATCAATATTATACTGTATTCCTCCACCAACTGCATAACCAATTTGTTTTGCAGAATAAATATTACTATTATTTGTTTCTTCGATTTCTATGATGTCATTAGATATTGTAGCCGTATAAACCGCGTTGTTATTCCTTACATTATAAGTAAAAGTGCCTCCAATATTAACATAAGGTCTTAATTTTAAAGTTGGATAAGTATATCGAATGAATAGCGGTATATTAATAGAAGTCGTATTCATTATAATGTCTGTAACAGTATTGCCAAAATTATAATGACTAGAAAATGCATTTTTTTGGATATACATCTCCGGGTGCAGGGAAAAATAACTAAGTAATATTGGAATATCCGCAAATAAACCGAAATTAAAGGTATTATCATTTTTAAAAACAGCATTCTTTAATACCTTATCGGAGATTTTCGAATTTAGAGGTTTTGATATTCCATATCCAATTATCAAACCATATTTAATAAAGGGGAAAGGTTTATGTAAACAAGAATTGTATTGATCTATAAATTTGGTTAATGAGGGCTTGCTATATGTTACTAATTTTAACGCTTCAGTAACATTATTACAATCTTGTATATAAGGGTTAAGAAAATTTTTATAATTACTATTATCAATCCCTTTTTTTAATACTTCAACTAATTGTCCACTGTCTTTTTCGAGAAAGAATTTTTTCCCTTTCTTATCTTTATAGTAATAAAGATTTATGTTTCCTTTACTGAGCCTTTCCAAAAATACTTTTTTTTCTTCATTGTTAATCTTAACAATTCTTGAAATGTAAACACTTCCGTCTTTAAAACCATACTCCTTAACCTCATCAGGTGAATATATTAAAGTTTTTTTCTTTTCCCCAATTTGGCACTGTTGGGCATTTTTGATGGCCCCTCCATCAATTAAATTAACACCAATAGACATTAAACTATCTTTTACATAATAGCCTCTTTGTCCATTCACTATAAATGATTGAATCAAAAATAATATCAAATACAAAAGTCTTTTCATAAGGATTCGTTTTTTTATTTCATATAGTGCCCAAACGTTGCGTATAAGTTTTGTTGGGGAGCCACGGAGCATTTCACCATCAAGGTACACAGAGTTTGAATAGTAGTTATACCTTTTCGATTAGCACTTCCACCCAAATAAAATCTATACGGTGTTGGCGGCTGGCATTTTTTTCTTTTTAATTATCACGACGAACATAAAAATATTTAAAAGCAATGAAAACCCAATAATCAAAAGCTTATAATCAAGCTTTTCTTTGGGCTTATCAATTTGATCCAACTGCTTATACTCTCTCAATTTATATAAATCATAATACCAACTTGAGAGTCCTTCTATTTTTTTATTAAGAATTTCAATTTCCTGTTCCAATATTGTTTTCTCGTCTTTCTCACCAAAATAAACTAGAGGAGGATAATACAATCCCGTGGGATGCATTAACGAAACAGATGGTCCGCACACTCCAATATCAATTAATGAATCATTTTGAAAATTGGCATAAATCAACCAAAGACCTTTGTCAGTGGGACGCAATGAACAACTGTTAGTAGCAAGACCTTTTATGATCTTATTTTTATAATTACCCTTAAATAGTTCAAGAATTTTAAAAGAGTAACTGTAAGATGAAGCAGAATCAATAAGTTCACCAAGAAATATAATATCAGAGGTTTTTAATCCAACCGAAACATAACTTTCACGTTTCATCTGCTCACATTTACAGGCAAATAAATCCGGTTGTAAAAAGAACCCTAAACCAAAAATGAATATCAGAAAGCGAAGATTTGTCATGTTGCTTTTTTTATGCTTGCCGCCAAACATGTCCATTACACCAATTGTTGTAATCATTATTTATAGCACAACAATTTTGTGCTTGTAACATGTTGATTTAACCCGCCAGACCGAAAATTATTCGG
>DATBXH010000881.1:0-3990 GCA_036514375.1 Bacteroidales bacterium
TCTCCCAAAAATTAGCACTAAACACCGCCTTATTAAATCCTATCAGCAACGAGGCCGGTTATCTTGATAACAGAAGCAAGGCTGTAAACCTTGGTGTATATATTGCCGATTTTGCATATGTGAACCTCTGTCAGGATAAAACCTATGCACTGACTTACTTTAAAGTGATTCGCGATCTTGCATTGAAAAATAACATATACGGCTGTTTCAACGATGCCCTGTTCAATAGAATCCAGGACAACCTGGCCAATAACGATTCACTGGTCAGTATCTCCCAGGAGATGTATTACAATATGTCTGATATCCTCGAAAATGCCAACCGGCAAAACATGAATGCTTTAATAACAAGCGGAGTATTGATTGAATCGATATACCTGGCTGTGATGAATGTGAACAATGATTCGGAACATCAAAAAAATATTCAGAAAATACTGGAACAAAAGCAATTGTTTGATAATTTTTATGAGTTTATTTCGCTCTATAAAAAGGATAAAGATGTCAAATTGGAGTTAAACCGGCTCGATACACTAAAGAAAACGCTGAATAAAGTTGTAGTCAAATCGACGAATAAAATCATTACAAAAGATAAAAACAACCACCGAACCGTAAAAGGCGGACAAGAAATAATAGTGAATGAAACAATTTTTAAAGAATTTAAAGAAAACATCATTAAAGTGCGACAAGAGATTACCAGTATATCAACAAAGTAAGTTATTATTATGAACCTTTTCAGAATCATCTTATTCCCGGTTCTGCTGCTTGTGTCGTCACATGCATTTAGTCAGGACTGCAAAGATTTTTATAAGAGCAAAGATTGTTATGTATACGTACCTCTGGACAGAGATTTCCAGTTATATAACCAGGCCAAAAGCGCATATGTTGAAATTGGCAAACCTACCATTTTTAAAGTTGTGCTTTACGGCAAGAAAGATTTTATTGTTGGGATTTGTGCAGGAGACAAATATTACAGGCAAATCAGATTTCGCATCATTGATGGGATCACGCATACAATTCTTTACGATAACAAAGACTTTGATTTTATTGAATCGTTTGGATTTACAGTAGAGAAGACACAGCCGCTTGACCTGGAAGTAACAGTGATGTCGAAAGAAAAAGCAGCACAGTCACAAAAAGTTTGTTTAGGTATCCAGATACTCTGGAGTAACGTACAGGAAACTCCTTCATCAAAAAAGTAGTCACATTTAATTTGTTTCTATCATGAATTACAGTTTGAAAAAAGAACATATCACTAATGCAAAACATATTGCTCTTTGCGTTGTCATATTCCTGATACTTACCCAGTGCAATACCGGGAATCAAAAAGGGAATGCGGCAAAACAAACCGATACGTTGTTGAAAACAGAAAATAAAGATACATCATTGAAGACCGCTAACCTGCCTATACTTACAGCAAAACAACGCGATTCATTAAGCAAAATAAACTTTATGCTTCCTTCGCCCGATGAAATTTTATCCGAAATTATCCCGGCCAAAACAGCATTTAATTCATCGCTGGTAAACCCCAGAAATAATATAGACTCCTATCTTGGCACAAAGTATCAGTCGCTTAATTTGGGAGTATATTTAACCGATTTTGCTTATCTAAACCTGAACGATCAGAAGAACGATGCTTTGGAATATTTCAAAACAGTTCGGGACCTGGCCCAGAAAGTGAACATCTACGGACTTTTTAATCAATCGATGTACGATCGGATTCAAAATAATCTTACCCGAAAGGATTCGCTGGGAGAAATATCCAAGGAAGTATATTATAAGATGCTCGATATTCTGGAATCGGCCAAGCGAAATAATATATATGCGCTAATTGCAAGCGGTGCTATTATTGAAGCTTTGTACATATCCACCATGACAGTAAAAAATTACACCGATTACCAGAAGATTGCCGAGAAAATATTTGAGCAGAAATACTTACTGGACAATTTTTCCGAGTTTACATCGCAGTTTGATGAAGATAAAGACGTACGATCTGTTCTTATTGACGTGATAGAACTTAAAAAGATACTTGAGTCCTCTCCAAATCAAAAGACCGAAAAGAAAGTGTTGCATGACAAAAAAGATCATATCATTATTAACGGAGGAGAAGAAGTAATTCTGGATGAAGCAACATTCAAAAAATTTAAAGATAACATTATCAGAACCAGAAACAGTATTACAAATGCTGTAAATAAATAATAATTGAGTATTCACGTTATGAGCATATTTATCAGGAGTATAATTGGGATGATGCTTTCCCTGTTCTTTTTGCTGAATGGGTTGTCCCAGTCGTGCACGGGGTTTTACAAGAGTTCAAATTGTTACAGGCACGAATCAAAGGGATTCAACCAGTATGGACAGGCCAAAAGCACAACCATCGAACTTAATAAACTATATAAATGCCAGATCCTTCTTTATGGAAAGAAAGATTATATTTTCAGCCTTTGCACTGAGGACGGTTTTAAACCTCTCCATTTTCGCATTGTTGATAAAAGCAATAATGATGTTATTTACGACAACGCTGACGATAACTACAATCCTACGATAGGTTTTTCCATGGAAAAAACCACTACTGTGACGGTTGAAGCTGAAATCCTTGTGGAAAAAGGCGATAAGGATCCGAACAAATACAGGGTTTGTTTAGGTATTCAGATTTGGTGGAGAAAAATCCCTAAAATAGGGTTCGACTGATCATCTTGCGTACTTTTTTTATGAGATATGCTTGTTTAGGATTTCTAACGATGTTTTCAATATCCGGCTTAATGGCGCAAAACCTGGTGCCCAACCCAAGCTTTGAGCAATATACAAAGTGTCCGAAAGATTATAACATCAAATACCGGAAAGAATTTGTTCAAGGCTGGTACATGGCCACCGGCGGTACTCCGGATTATTTTAACAGTTGCACCAGATTCCAGGTAGGCGTTCCGCAAAACTTTATGGGAAGCTGCTATGCCAAAGATGGTAATGCATACACGGGTATCATCGTTTTGCTCACCCCTGCCACTGATTCGGTTTCCAAACCCACAGATTACAGGGAATACATCGAAACCGGATTAACCGAACCTTTGATTAAGGATCAATGGTACAAAGTAACTTTCTACTTTTCCATTGCCTCGTATTCCACTTTTGCAATTAACCGTCTGGGAGCCTATTTTTCGGAAAAGGAGATCAGCAAACGCAGATACACCCGTATCCTGAACTACAAACCACAGATCAGCATGGATTCTATCAAGATAATAACTGAGAAGCAGGCTTGGTTTGAAGTTACAGATACATTCCGTGCCTGCGGAAAAGAAAAGTACATGACAATTGGTAATTTCTACGACGACAGGCGGACAACATACAAGACCCTGGATGCAGCAGGAATCAGCAAGATTCAGCAATCCCGTATTGCCAGAGACAAAATTGCCTATTACTATATCGATCTGGTTTCTGTCGAAAAGGTAAATCGATGATGAGAATCCCGGATAAACTCATCATTATCATGTAAAATTTTATACATTTGTTACTATCATCTGATTATTTATCCATGCCTTCTGTAGAACAAACAATAATAGCCCTCGAGAAACAGGCGCTGGAGCTCTGGAATATAGGGGACCCCTCAGGTTATCTTGATATATTCGCTCCTGATGTGGTATATTTTGATCCATTTCATGAAAAAAAAATTGATGGACATGGAGCTCTGACTACTTTTTACGAAAGTATCCGCGGACAGATACATGTAGACTATTATGAAATGTTAAATCCAAAGGTTCAGGCAGGCAAAGATATGGCTGTACTAACCTTTAACCTGGTGGCGTACGATAGCCTCCAAACCCAGCGATGGAACTGTACAGAGGTATACAGGCTCGAAGACGATGGCAATTGGCGCATCATTCAAACGCATTGGTCGTTTACCAAGCCTCTTTAGGAGCATATAAAATAACATGAACATTACTATCCGAAAAGAAACTCCGGCTGATTACGACCGGGTTATTGAAATCACCGAACTTGCAT
>DATBXH010000882.1:0-2820 GCA_036514375.1 Bacteroidales bacterium
ACCGATGCTCAAACCACACAAAATGGATTGAGTTATAATATTCGTGTTGGCACGACGCCAGGAGGCAGTGATATTGTGAACCCTATGGCTTCGACTACCAGTGGCGACCGAAAGATAAATGCACTAGGTAATGCGTGTCAAAAAAATGATGGTTTTATATTAAAAAATTTACCCACAGGAACTTATTTCTGGAGTGTACAAGCTATCGATAATTCCTTTGCTGGTGGTTCATGGGCAACAGAAAATACATTTACCATTTCTGCCGGACAAGCTTCAAATCTTGTAACTGACAGTATTGGTCTCGCAGGAATTAAATTATCTTGGACAAATGGAAGTGGTGACAAACGCATTGTGCTTATGGCCGAAGGTAGCAAAAGCACAGTTGCATTACCATTAAACGGTATCTCTTACATTGCAAATAGTTCTTTTGGCAGTGGAACACAAATAGGATCATCTGATTGGTATTGCATATATAATGACACAGGAAGCAATATTACGGTAACAAACCTGAAAGAATATGCTATTTATAGCATTGCTGTATTTGAATATAATGGTGATCCGGGTAAAGAAAATTATAACGCCAGCACTTTCAAAGAGAATGTTGCCTTTGCAAAAACAAAAAGCATTTTTGAAGAACAGACTGATATTTTTCTCATTGGTTTAAAAAATAGTTCTGCTGCATGGGGCGACTATAACAACGATGGTTTTTTGGATATACTCATGACCGGAGATTCAAGTACAAGGTCAATTAAAAAACCTGTAACAATAATATATAAAAATAATGGAAATGAGATATTTACGGAACAAACAGGAATTTCAGTACCAGGAGTAATAAATGGTTCAGTAGCCTGGGGGGATTACAATAATGACGGATTGTTGGATATTGCAATTACAGGTGATACCGGTACAGTATCATCCAGTCCCATGTCCAAAATATATAAAAGCAATGGCGATGGAACTTTTTCAGAACAAGCCGGAATCCATTTAACAGGTTTAAGTAACAGTTCTTTAGCATGGAATGATTTTAACAACGATGGATTATTGGATTTGGTTCTATGTGGAAATACAGGTAATTATTATATCGCCAAAATATATAAGAATAATGGAGATGGCACTTTTTCCGAACAAACGATAATTGATTTGAATGAAGTAGATCTAATGTATTCTACGGGTGGTAAAAATAACATTGCAGTAAATGATTATAATAATGATGGGTTTAAGGATATATTATTAGCGGAGTATAATACAAATTCTAACTACCCATATATAGCTAAAATCTACAAAAACAATGGAGATGGAACGTTTGTGAAACAAAACGAAATAACCGGATTGTCAGGAAGTTCCGTAGCATGGGGTGATTATAACAACGATGGATGGTTGGATATTTTGTTAACTGCGCATATTGGTGCACCTGTTTATTATGGATCGAAAATCTATAAAAACAATGGCGACGGAACGTTCTCTGAACAAACTGGTGTTTCATTACCAGGAGCATACCAGGGATCTGTGGCATGGGGAGACTATAACAACGATGGTTATTTAGACATCCTTGCATTATCAGGTCCATCAAATCTGTTTCCAACTACCAGGATATATAAGAACAATGGTGATGGAACTTTTTCAGTACAAAATGGAATTTCTTTACCAAATTTAAACCAGGCATCCATTGCTTGGGGCGATTATAACAGCGATAGTTATTTGGATATTCTATTGACCGGATCGGGCGTCACTAAAATATACAAAAATATTGGTACCTATTCTACTAATTCAATCGCTAATGCACCTGGAAATCTGCATCAGAAAATAAACTTTAATAATATAAAATTAAAATGGGATAAGGCCTCCGATGCTCAAACTCCTCAAAACGGGTTAAATTATAATATCCGTGTTGGCACCACACCCGGAAACTGCAATATACTAAATCCTATGGCATCAGTCGCTAATGGTTACCGCCGAATACCAGCTATTGGAAATGCTGGACAAAAAAATGATACTCTTACTCTAAATTTACCTGCCGGAACATATTACTGGAGCGTGCAAGCTATTGATAATGCTTATGCTGGTGGGGCCTGGGCCACTGAAAACACTTTTACCATTACTTCACAACAAACTTCAAATATTGCTTTAGACAGTTTAAGTTTGAGTGCAATGAAATTGAGCTGGACTAATGGAAATGGTGATAAAAGAGTAGTTTTTGCTACACATGGCAATAACACAGTTACTATTCCCACAAATAATACTACATATTCACCGAATGATACTTTTGGCATAGGGAGCCAGATAGGTACTTCTGGCTGGTATTGTGTTTATAATAGTGATACTGGGAATAAAGTTACAGTCAAAGGAATAGAAGGAATAATGGAATTTCCATTTTTGCAATTTTATAAGGTAGCTGTATTTGATTACTCTGGAACTCCAGGTAATGAGATATATAATACCAGTATAAGTAATGGAAATTTAATTTCAGTTGAAACTAAACAACTATTTGAAGAACAAAAAGGTATATCCTTCACTAGGTATTGTGATGCCTCTGCTTGGGGAGATTATAATAACGATGGCTGGTTGGATGTAATAGTAACAGGATATTTTGGTCCCTTTTGCCCGGCTGCAATTTATAAAAATAATGGTGATGGAACTTTTACAGAACAAACCGGAATTTCGCTTAAAGGAGTGGGGCGTGATTGTTCTGTGGCTTGGGGTGATTATAATAATGATAATTATCTGGATTTAGTTCTATCGGGATACAGGGGACATGGCAATGGTTCTGGTACTGCATTATACAAAAACAATGGTGATGGCACTTTTTCAGAACAAACTAGT
>DATBXH010000883.1:0-3169 GCA_036514375.1 Bacteroidales bacterium
CTCTGCCCAGTTACAGAAGATGGGAGTAGTGATGAAGCGTGCCAGGTATTTTATTACCTGTTACGAGCTTGCATCGCCTACCATCAATGAACTGAAACCGGAGGGTTTGCGGCAATTATTCTCCGAACAGATCAAAGAAAAGAAAAAGGACAAGAATTACGGACAGTTGTCTCTTTGGTAACTGTTAAGGTTGAGTCCACTCTGAAAAGTCTTTTACCCCCTAATCCCCCTATAGGGGGATTGAAAATTCAATGATTTGCATCTGGTTCCCTCGAGGGGTTAGGGGTAAACCAGATGCAAATCATTGAATTTTGGACTTTTCAGAGTGGACTCAAGGTTTATTTTCTCAATTTATGTCCCCATCCTGCATAATAAAAGATGAACAGGTAAATGGGGAACATTATCCAGTAGGCCTGTTGCGGGTTATGCAACGTATCGGATACACGGCCGTACAATAATGGGATGGTTGCCCCGCCTGCAATTCCCATAATTAAAAGTGCAGATCCTGATTTGGTAAATTTCCCCAAATCTGCAATTGCCAACGGCCAGATGGCTGGCCACATGATCGCATTTGCCAGTCCAAGTAATGCAATGCAGGCAACACTCGTATATCCGGATGTAAGAATAACAGCAATTGTTAATAGCATTCCTAAAATTGCGGAGAATAGCAGCGCCTTGCTTTGCGAGATGATCCTTGGTATGGTAATGATTCCCAGGATATATCCGACAATCATTGATATCAGTGTAAAAGTCGTGAATGTTCTTGCCGTGTAAAGAGCAATGCCTTGCGATTGTCCGTAAAGAATGATGGTATCGCCGGCCAGTACTTCCACACCAACATACACGAAAAGTGCAATAAATCCTAACACTAATTGTGGAAATTGTATGAGCATGGTTTTCTTTGTTCCATCGGAAGTGTAAAGTTCTTCGCTTGTATCCGTATCTATTTCCGGCAAATGAACAAAACGAAGTAACAACGAAAGTCCGAACAGAGCAGCAGCCATAATGATGTATGGGAGAATAACACGTTGTGCCAGACTATCCAGCAGGTTTGTTCTGTTGGTTCCTGTAAGGGTTTCGAGAGATTTAACAATCTGATCGGCATTTTGCAGGACTATGAAACCCATGATCAGCGGACTAATAGCGCCTGCGAACTTGTTGCAGATACCCATAATACTGATTCGTTTGGCAGCGCTTTCGCGTGGTCCGATAATCGTTACATATGGGTTGGAAGCAGTTTGAAGTAAAGCTAAACCCGTACCCTGGACAAATAACCCTCCGAGAAAAAGTACAAAAGTCCGGGTAAGCGCTGCAGGAATAAACACAAGCGATCCCAATGCCATGATAAACAAACCCAGTGCCATTCCATTCTTGAATCCTGTTTTATGAAGTACCCAGGAAGCAGGCATAGCCATGACAAAATAAGATATATAGAATGCAAATGCTACTAAAAGCGCTTCAGTTGTCGTTAATTCACACGATATTTTGAGAAATGGAATCAGTGTACCATTTAACCAGGTAACAAATCCGAAAATAAAAAAGAAAGCACCGATTATGGTAATGGAAAAAATGTATTCTTTTTTTGAGGTGGTCAGGTTAGCGTTTGTAAATGCCATATCTTTTTCAAATTTAGTTTGTATTCTCAATTTATGATCTCCGGATTATTTGATTTTAAATCCCGGACAAAGCACCCGGAGTTTATATACATGTTTCCTGTCTGTGATAAAGAGGGTTTTATTATCTGCTTCGCCAAATGTACAGTTTGTAGGTACTTCAGGAAGTCTGATGGCACCGAGATATTTTCCGCTTTTGGTAAAAACAAGTACGCCTCCCGGGCCGGCGCAATAAAGGTTACCTTTGATATCAACTTTCATGCCGTCAGGATTGCCTTTAATTGTCATATCCGGGGCACGCATCAGTTCAATTTTATCCTTTACCGTCAAATCAGGATTTAGCTCATAGCGGAACCATGACTTGACACCCTTGTCGATGTTGACATCGCCTCCTGAATATTGATTATTGGCAACATACAAATATTTTTGGTCAGGGGACAAGGCCAATCCGTTGGGCCTATACAACGTACTGTCGATAACAATCAGTTCTTTATTTTTATAAAGAAAGACTCCGCTAAATGTAAGCTCCCTGGCCGGATCATCGTAAGTTTTTGGCAATCCCAGCGGCGGATCAGTGAAGAAAATGGCACCTGATGAATGAACCACAAGATCATTCGGACTATTAAGTCTTTTCCCTTTGTAATGTCTAATGATAGGTATTACCTGATGGGTTTTTGTCATCACGGTTACAGACCGGGACCCATGCTCACAAGCCAGCAGCCATCCAAGCTTATCATAAGCCAGACCATTGCTGTTATCACTTGGATCGCGATATATTGTTACTTTTCCGGTGACATCGTATTTGTAAATACGGTTTGCAGGAATATCGCTAAAGAGCAGGCATCTTTCGCGTCCATCCCATACCGGGCCTTCAGTCAACTGGTACTCATCACCAATCTGTTCAATCCTGGCATCTTTGGGTATTAAAGTGTAAAATTCATCGTCTGCGGCTTCTACCTTTAGCTCAGTTTGGGCATGAACAAAGCCTGGCAGAAGAAGTAAAAGAAAAAAGAAATTGATTCTTTTCATGTTATTGACATTTAGGTTGAAAAATATTCGATAATTAAAAGGGTTAATGCTAAAGTTCCAGCTGTTTTGTGGCTCCGGTTACATCAAACCGTGTTGTTACCACATTCGATCCGGTTTCAACGTTTGAAACGGGCTGACAGCCACCGATGGAAATTTCGAATGTACCTGCCTGTTCCATGCGTTGGGTATTATCATTAATAACCGATAATTGATAAGGCTTCAGGGTAAACGAAACGGTGCATTTTTCGCCCGGTTTCAGATTTACTTTGCGGAAACCCTCCAAAGAACGTATGGGAACAGGTACAGAGGCAGTTTTGTTGCTCAGGTATAATTCAACAGTTTCCACTCCTTCTGTTTTTCCGGTATTTGTAACATCCACACTGACGGAAAAGTCTTTGCCTGCTTCAACCGATTTGGGTACCTGAAGGTTTAAATACGTAAATTTCGTATAACTTAGACCATACCCAAAGGGGAAGAGAGGTTGACCTCCAAAATAACGGTACGTTCTTCCTTTCATTGCATAATCT
>DATBXH010000884.1:0-2325 GCA_036514375.1 Bacteroidales bacterium
TTTCAGGTGCTTCCGGTAATTGTATTTTTCGGTGCTTTAACAGGTGTTCTTTACTATTATGGAATCATTCAAAGAGTAGTTGGATTCTTTGCATGGATGTTACAGCGCATTCTGAAGATCTCAGGGCCTGAGAGTCTGGCAACTTCAGCCAATATTTTTCTGGGACAAAGTGAATCACCTTTGCTGATCCGGTCATATCTTGGACAAATGTCCCGCTCAGAAATTTTTCAGGTAATGGTTGCCGGAATGTCGATGCTGGCAGGAAGTGTATTAGCATTATACATAGGTTTCCTGGGTGGAGGAAACGAAACTCAGCAATTATTCTTTGCAAAACATTTGATAGCTGCATCAGTAATGGCAGCACCAGGAGCTATTGTAGTAGCTAAAATAATGATACCTCAAACTGCTACCTTCGAAACAAGATCAAAACCCGAAAAAAAAATTTCCGGTCCCAACCTGCTCAGCTCTTTATTTACCGGCGCCAGCGATGGAATGAAACTTGCGGTGAACGTTGCGGTCATGTTAATTGTTTTTATAGCATTTATTGCTTTATTCAATTACCTTGCTATGCAAATAGGAACAATTACTCATTTAAACAAAGTTGTCGCCCAGGTAAGTGGCGGAAGATATACAACACTTTCGCTTCAATTTATATTAGGTTATTGTTTTGCCCCGATTATGTGGCTAATTGGCGTTTGTCCGGCCGATACGTTAAGTACAGGTAGACTTCTGGGAGAAAAAATTGTTCTCACGGAACTTATCGGATATTTGCATTTATCCGAACTTAAATCTGCCGGAGTTTTTGTTCAGCAAAAATCTATTATCATGTCAACCTATATGCTTTCCGGGTTCGCAAATTTCGCTTCAATTGGTGTTCAAATTGCCTGTATCGGAACACTTGCTCCGGGGAAAAAAACATTAGTATCGGAAATTGGCCTCAAAGCAATGGTAGCAGGAACGTTGACTTCGCTGTTATCAGCCTGTATGGTAGGAATGGTTATCTGAATTAATGAAAATTAAAAATATAAAGTCTTTTAACTCTTGCAGATATAATTAATTTATGTTATTTTTCTCCACTGGAGGACCATAAAAAATGGACAAAACTTTCACTCCCACGTACGAAGAGTTACAGCAATTAAACGAAAAACTGGAAAAGCGCATCAAAATTCTGGAAGAGAGGGTTTTGAAATCAAAAAATATTGAAGATGTTTTGCGCGAGAGTGAAAACAGATTTCGGCAACTTGCAGATTCTACCATCGAAGGGATTATCATCCATGATAACGGCGTCATCCTCGATATAAATCAACAAATGACCAACATGCTTGGCTTTTACGAAAGTGAGCTGATTAATAAAAATTTCCTGGAATTTATTGTCATCGAACATCGGAAGGAAGCTTTACAAAGCATTAGGTCCGACTTTCAAATGGCTTATGATACTGTTTTGCGCAAAAAAAACGGCGATTTACTTGAAGTCGAAATCCTTACTCGTCCATTTAATTTTAAGGGACGGAAAATAAAAGTTTCAACTTTCAGGGATCTCAGTTCTAAAAAAAGATTTGAACAAACCATTGAAGAAAGTGAAATAAAATTCCGGCAACTTGCTGAAAATTCCTCTGATGCAATCATTTTACAAAATGATTATTCAGTACTTTATTGGAATCCATCATTCGAAAGGATTTTTGGAATATCGGGCCTTCAAATTCATCAGCAACCAAATTTCTTTCTGGAACTTATTCATCCCGATGATAAAGAATACCTTACCAATATCATTAAAAGTGAGAAATTCCGTAAAGACCGAAAATTCGAAGCACAATACAGAATAATACGCCCGGATGGTTCAGAAGCCTGGGTATGGAGCCGGAGCTTTCCCATTTTTAACAGCAAGGGGGAATTATTCCGACAGGTATTGATGATCAGTGATATAACAAATCGAAAAAAGTCTGAACTTGCCTTACGATTTAGTGAAGAAAAATATAAGGAGTTAGTCACGTTACTTCCGGAAATGGTATTTGAAACCGACCTCAATGGTAACTTTACTTTCTTGAATCTGAAGGCTCTGGAAATGCTTGAACTTACCAGTGAAAACTTAGGCAGTGGCCTGAATCTTTTTAAGACCGTAATTCCAGATGATGCACCCAGATTACGGGCTAATTTTTCCAAATTATTGAGTGGCGAAAATATTAAAGGCGAAGAATATACTGCAGTTTCAAAAAATGGTAGAAAGTTTCCTGTTCTTATTTATGCAAATTTATTAGGAGCCGGTAATAAAACAAGTGGCTTTCGTGGAGTCATGGTCGACATTACTGATCAACGAAGGGCAGAAGT
>DATBXH010000885.1:0-2838 GCA_036514375.1 Bacteroidales bacterium
AAATAGTACTATAAATAATATAAATAGTACTATAGATATTATAACTTGGACTATTTATAATAAGATTTCTATAATTTATAATAAGAAAAGTACTTTGGATAATATAAAAAGTACTTTTTATATTATAAATACCGCTATTTATAATATGAAAACACTTTAACGAGGCTTTATTTTGCCTGGGGCAGCAGGATCTTAACATCCAGCCTATTATAAACTCTTATTTCCCCAGGAATTTTGCACGGGTCCGTTAAAGCTTTGATAGTCTGAATTGTATTATTTAAGAAGGACAGCATCAGGATTCACTTCTTTACTTTTTTTTACCCTGCCTTCGATGTTTTCAGCGGTGGTTACGACAATTTTTTTTGATTGAGCACCGTTAACCTGTAACAATGTTACATTTGAACTGAAAGAAGTACACCTGTCAATATTCACATTTTCAGTGTTATTTAAGGCTATTAGTGCGCCGGTTTGTGTTGGAGCCGGATCTCCTTTTACCTGATCAATAATTAATCCGTTAATATTTTCAAATGCCAGGGCGTGTCTCCACATCGACTCTATCTTTTCGGTATTCCATTTAACCTTTACATTGCTTAAGGTAAGATCATTTACATCGTGTGCAAAGAAAGCATCGGTAGCCCGTTTATCCGGTTGATCTTCAGGATTCATGAAGATCTGGAAATTTGAAAATGAAATGTTTTCGAACGGAACGCCTGCGAAACCTTCTATTTTAGTAGTTCCCTGGGCATGTGCCATGATGTTTTGGAATGATACATTTTTGATCATACCAATTTTAGATCCGGAATTACGCTGGCGAACTACAAACCATATCGGATCTCCATTTCCCCACCAGAAATAATATCTTCGTGTACATTCGATACTGATATTCGAATAAAGTATATCGGAAACTGTGGCTCCGTCGCGGATGATAATACTGATACCGCGATTTGTATTCCTTATTACACAGTTACTGAATATAATGTGGCGAAAGTCGGAGTAACTTTCAGTACCAAGCTTTAAGCCGGAATCTGACGAGACAAGAGAACAATTTGTCACTACCACATTTTCACAGGTTTGCGATTGTCCATCAGGCGTTCTGGTCGTTTTAAGTACAATGGCATCGTCTCCGGTTTTTACAATGCAATTGTCTATCAGTACATCTTTGCATCCATCAACATCAATACCATCAGCATTCACTCCATTTTCAAGGCTCGATTCGATATAGACCCTTTCTACATAAACTTTTTTACACCATTTGAAGTGTAATGTCCAGCTTTCCGATTCAATGAGTGATACATTCTCAACTGTAACATTTTCACAATTGTCGAGAATGATGGTGTTGGTAAAGGGTGGTATTTTATAATACATTTTAAGATCGATGCCTGCTTTTCGGGCATTTTCGGTTTCTTCTTTTGTAAAAGAGTCTACCGTTTTCAAGGGTTCCAATGTTCGCTGGGCTCTGCCATTGATAGTCCCTTTTCCGGTTATGGTTATATTTTTGGCATTATTGGCATAAATAAGTACAGGTACATCACCCGATGGCATTTCGCCTCCTTCATAACTTTTTTTAATGGCGAGGTTACTTTTATAATCGTTGCTGTCACGGCTGGCCCAAATGGTAGCTCCGGCTTCAAGGTACAATGTAATATTACTTTTCAGATCAATGCGTCCCATCAGGTAATCTCCTGCAGGAAAATAAACTGTACCGCCACCTGCTTCGGCACATTTATCAATAGCCTGCTGAATATTCTTTGTCACCAACACGTTTTTTTGGCCCATTGCTCCAAATTGTTCGACATTGAAATAACCTGAGCGCTGAGCGTTAACCAGGATTGATAATGAGCATATCACTGATAAAATCACTGTTTTCTTCATGATCGTGTAAGTTTAGTTAGAGATACAAATATAATGGATTCCATCAAAAAGACCCGAACTGTTATTTCTTTGCCTGAGACACAAAAAAAGCTTTCGTGTTCTTTACACGAAAGCTTTTTGTCAATAAGTCATGTGTTTGCCTATTCTCAGGGATAGATAATCACATTCTTCCTCCGTAAATATAATTTTCCAAGTCTTTAATCGTTACATTTTGCTGATGAATGATGAAATTTACTACGTCTCCAATGGATATCACCCCTTCAATCTTATCGTTTTCTAATACGGGAAGATGACGTACGCGTTTATTTGTCATTAACGCCATACAATCTAAAATACTGGTGTCCGGATGCACGTATAGGAGTTCTTTCGTCATAAAATCGCCAACTTTGGAGTTTTTTGAGGCAAAACCATGCAGAACAATCTTTCTGGCATAATCTCTTTCGGAGAAGACTCCAACCAGTTTGCCATTATCAATAACCATAATTGCTCCAACGTCTTTTTCAGCCATTTTCTCCAGAGCCTCAAATACCGTATTCTCAGGTTTTACGGAAAAGAAAGAGTGTCCTTTTCCGTCCAATATTTCTTTAACCTTTATCATAGCAATAAGTGTTAGTTTTAAGTCAAGAAATTCACTATAAAAATAACTGAATTTGTATTTTTTTTATAAGGTTTTGATATAGTTTTTACAGATTTTTACGAATGGTTCAATCCAGCTTATGTATTTGAAAAATGAATCGAATAAAAATGCAATTCTACTGCAGACTTTTTTTAGTTGAAGGCTTAGTTTTGACTTTCATAATGAATCACTTCACCGGAATCAGTTATACCCTCCAACGTGATGTTCATTTTCTGCACAGGGAATTTCTTTTTAAAACGCACCGTAGCTGTTCCGGTGGAATCAATTGAAATGAATGGTTTCCAATAAACGGTGCGCGGAACCGAATAATTAGCTGGCTGATATTTCCA
>DATBXH010000886.1:0-4706 GCA_036514375.1 Bacteroidales bacterium
GTAAATTGGTATCTGGACCTTCTATTTCTCCTGAAAATCGCTTTTTCGCGCCCGATGGTTCTATAGCTTCGGTGACAATGGGTCCATCGCACGACCAGCAAGTAATATCCGAGTTCTTTGCTTCAGTTTTAAAAGCCTCAAAAATTATAAATGATTCCGACCCTCTGTTGCTTCAAATAGCAGCAGCTTTGAAAGATATGGATAAACCCCGTATAGGTTCAGATGGCAGGCTGATGGAGTGGCCACAGGAATTTAAGGAAACAGAGCCCACGCACAGACATGTATCTCACCTGTATATGTTGTATCCAGGCACACAAATCAATCCACAAACTACCCCCGAACTTGCAGAAGCTGCTAAAAAAGCACTAGAGGCAAGGACAGATGTTGGCACCGGGTGGTCTCTTGCCTGGAAGGTCAATTTCTGGGCAAGACTTCAGGATGGGGAACGTGCCTATGAGCTATTAAATGATCTTTTGCGCCCGACCAATAGTTTAAAAGTTAATATGTCCGATGCAGGTGGTACCTATCCCAACCTTTTCTGTGCCCACCCACCTTTCCAGATTGATGGGAACTTAGGAGGAACGGCCGGGATTGCAGAAATGCTCCTGCAAAGTCATGCAGAAGAAATCAATCTGTTACCTGCATTACCTAAAGCATGGGGAAATGGCAGCATTAAAGGATTGAAAGCCCGGGGAGGATTTGAGGTGGATATGGATTGGTCTGATGGCAAGTTAAAAACAGCCGATATCAAATCTCTCAACGGGGGAGTATGTAAGCTCAGGTACTCTATCCCATTTCGGGTTAAGGATGTAGAAGCAGAACCGGTAAAAGATACTTACGGGTATACCATATCATTTAAGACAGAAACAGGCAAAACATATAAAATTGAGGCATTGTAACCATGTCAATCAGGTTCAATGGCTTAATAACGAAATAAAGTAAACGAAATTTGAATGAGCGATTTTAAATTTGATGAACACCCCCACCGGCGTTTCAACCCGCTTACAAGAGAATGGGTTCTGGTTTCGCCTCACCGGGCTAAACGGCCATGGCAGGGGCAGGAGGAGAAAATAGCAGATGCAAACCGCCCGGCAAACGACCCGAAATGTTATTTATGCCCAGGGAATAAGCGTTCTAACAGCGAGGTAAATCCTGCATACGAGGACAGTTTTGTATTTACAAACGATTTTTCGGCTTTGCTGGAGCAAGTTCCCTCGGGCAAATACAGTAAAGGGGAATTTTTTAAGGCAAAAAGCGAACAGGGCATATGTAAGGTAATATGTTTTTCGCCAAGGCATAACCTTACCATTCCTGAGATGGCAACTGTAGATGTGCGAAAAATAGTAGATGTTTGGTGTAACGAGTATGAAGCCCTTGGCAAAAAGGATTTTATTAACTATATACAAATATTTGAGAACAAGGGAGCTGTGATGGGATGTTCCAATCCTCATCCGCATGGCCAGATATGGGCTCAAAACCATATTCCAGTAGAACCTGCCAAGAAACAGTATAACCAGTTGAACTACTGGATAAACAATAAAAGCTCCCTGTTGCTTGATTACGTTACCGAGGAACTGGAAAACCAGGAACGTATCCTTTTTTCCGATCAACATTTTGTAGTGCTGGTACCATTTTGTGCGGTATGGCCTTTTGAGGCTATGATTGTCCCTCGTAGGCATGTAAGCAGGATAACCGATCTTACCGACTCGGAGAAAACAGCTTTTGCTGAGGCATATAGGCAATTGGCTATTTTGTATGATAATCTTTTCCAGGTATCCTTCCCGTATTCGGCTGGTATCCACCAGGCTCCAACCGATGGGCAAAAGCACGAGAAATGGCACCTTCACATGGTGTTTTATCAGCCATTGTTGAGATCGGCAACTGTTAAAAAGTTCATGGTAGGTTACGAGATGCTGGCGAATCCCCAGCGCGACATCACACCCGAACAAAGCGCAGCAAGACTTAGGCAGTTGCGGAAAGTACATTTTAAATCAAAATAAACAGAAAAGTAGTAGAGATTTTAATCATGAACAAAATTGAAAGTACCCTTGAGAAACTTCATAGTGGGAAGGCAGATATCCTAAGTAAATTATACGGGAAAGATGAGGCTGTTTTGAAAAAGCAAATTACACGTTATGTTGATTTGTTAAGAAAATATCAGAATTTGTTCCAAAGCACAGATATAGAAATATTCAGTTCACCGGGTCGGACAGAAATAGGAGGAAACCACACCGATCATAATCACGGGAGGGTATTGGCAGCGGCTGTTAATCTGGACAATATTGCGGTTGCAGCCAGGAACGGATCAAACATGATCCGGATAGAATCCATAGGTTATCCTCCTTTTGAAGTTGATTTAAATAATCTGGTTCCGGATTCCAAAGAAAAATATACATCAGCTGCACTCGTAAGGGGTATAAATGCAAGATTAAAGGAATTGGGCTTTGTCATAGGAGGTTTCGACGCTGTTATTGACGGTGGGGTGCCCAAAGGCTCCGGGCTGAGTTCATCGGCCTCTTTTGAAGTACTTATCGGGGCTATTATAAGCCACTTGTTTAATGATGGGAAACTGTATCCTATTTTAAATGCCATTGTTGGTCAGTATTCCGAAAATAATTTCTTTGGTAAGCCTTGTGGTTTAATGGATCAAACTGCCTGTTCTGTTGGCGGGTTGGTAACAATTGATTTCGGAGACCCGGCAAAACCAATAGTTGATAAGGTCGATTTCAATTTCATTGAAACGGGTTACTCATTGGTAATTACCGATACAGGTGGAAACCATGCTGATTTAAACGATGAATATGCTTCGCTGCCAACAGATATGAAAGCCGTGGCCGGAACGCTTGGAGCAAAGGTACTGCGTGAAGTTACGCTCGATCAGATTGTTGAAAAAATACCAGAATTAAGGGAAAAGACAGGCGACAGGGCTATTCTGCGGGCATACCATTTTCATGGCGATAACCAAAGGGTTGTTGACCAGGTAAATGCGTTGAAAAACAATGATTTTCAAGCATTTATAAGAATGGTGGTGGATTCAGGGTACAGCTCGTACATGTATAATCAAAATATCTTTCCTGTTATCAATGTAAAAGAGCAAGGTATTTCACTGGCGCTTGCCCTTAGCGAAATGGTACTTAAAGGTAGTGGCGCATGGCGTGTGCATGGCGGTGGGTTTGCCGGGACTATCCAGGCTTTTGTCCCCCAACGTCTTTTGAATACTTACGTTGATGTTCTCGAACATGTGTTTGGCAAAGGTGCTTGCTACAAATTATTTATAAGACAGGATGGAGCTATAAGGGTTGAACTTTACTGAGATAGCGAAAATAGAAAATAGTATTTGAGAGTAAAATGATTAAACGAGTTTAAAATAATGAAGCAATTATTTTTTATTGGCTTATTGGTGAGTTTATTTACTAGCAGAATTTTTTGTCAACAACAAACAAGACTTGCCACTCCTTCGCCGCAGCAATTAGAATTCCAGAATCTTGAACTTGGTGTTTTCATCCATTATAGCATTGATGCTTATGCAACAACAGGTATATCAGGGGCAACACCTGCTTCGTCGTTTAATCCTGAAGAATTGAATGTAGAGCAATGGGTGATGGCTGCCAAGTCTATGGGTGCGAAATTTGTGGTACTTACTGCAAGGCACGAGCAGGGTTTCTGCCTATGGCCTACAAATAGTGCTGATTCAGGTTATAGCATAAAATATAGTCCTTACAAAAATGGGAAGGGCGATATAGTCAAAGAATTTGTTGATGCTTGCCGAAAACATGGTTTAAAACCTGGCTTATACACTGCCCCATGGATTGATGCTCATTGGGAGTCCCAGCAATCTAAAATTAAGTTTGGCGATTGGGGAAGTATTACTAAGCTGGATGATACTGCTACTTATAGTTTAGCATTGAAGAAAGAAAAAGAACAATTTCATGAGTTACTCACTAATTATGGCCCGTTAGTATTTATATGGAACGATCATTTTGGACGTTCAGATGCATTGAATGGCAGACATGGAGGGCAACTAAGAAAATTTTATGCCACGCTGACCCAATATGGGCACGAATTGCAACCTAATTGCCTGTTCCTCGGTCGCGACATAGAACATGTTGGTAATGAAAGCGCAGTTTCATGCTATCCTATGTGGAATTCCCTAAATACTGTAGATGGTACAACATATTCAGTAAGTGATACATATTGGTGGGAAAAAGATAATACCGGTGAACCATTTGGGAAGTTTTACCGACCACATATTGCATGTACCACTGATGCATTTAGTTCTGGCGGTTGGATGTTTTCGGGTCCAAGAACAATAACCTCACTTCAAACCCGCATGCAGGCCTATTACCAAACAGTTGGCCGTGGGGCCGTACTTATTGTGAATCTAACTCCGGATAAGCGGGGATTAATTCCTGAGAACCTTTCAGAGGCAGCAAAAGAATTTGGCGACGAAATAAAAAAAGAATTTGGGACTCCAATAATTCAGTCTGAATTATTAGATACGGTACAGGAAATCAACCTGGAGCGTCCTTCTGAGATTGACCGTATTGTTTTGATGGAAAATATTGCCGACGGGCAGAAAATTGCCAAATACCAAATTGAGGCGAAAATAGGTGGAACCTGGCAGGTAATTACCCAGGGTAAAACTATCGGACATAAAAGGATAGAACTATTCAAGCCTTTGTTGGTAAGTGCAATAAGGTTTAAGG
>DATBXH010000887.1:0-5868 GCA_036514375.1 Bacteroidales bacterium
GTTAACGGAAAGTTACGGATGATCGGGATGCTCCATTCCGGAAAGTTATGATAGCTGAAGAATACACCGGAGATTACCATCATCGGGGTCACGAGGGCATTAATGATTCCATTGCCAACTTCGGGATTGGCAGTGTGCGACGAGATAAGGATGGATAACCCGGAAAATGCCAGGTTGCCTGCCAGGAAAATAGCGACCAGTGCTGTGATGCTTCCCTGGATGTGTATGCCAAAATAAAGCCATGCAAACAGAAATAGAACAGCAGCTTCAACCAGATTCATGGAAAACCGCGCAGTAATCAGAGCGATCAGAAAGTTTGATTTTTTCATCGGTGTGGCTACCATCCTTCGCAATAGCTTTTTCGATCGTCGGTCAATCAATGTATAGCTGATGCCCCACATGCACGACATCATAATGCCCATGGATAATAATCCCGGAATCAGGAAGTCGATGTACCGCGTGCCGGAAATGGTGAGCGGTTTAATCTCGGCTTGGTTGGATGAAAACGACTCGGGTCCATATGCAAGAACATTACTGATTTGCTGGTAAAGGCTTAATGCTTCGGAACTGGCCGGATCAAAATGATATTTTACCCCGTTGGTCTGATCTTCCAGGATCATCGAGATTTGGCCTTTTTTAAGCATTTTGTAAGCTTCCGGCCAGGAGGCCTGAATAAAAATCAGAGAAAGGTTTCCAAGCTTATTGTTTTTAAGATCAATGGTATATTCGGATCCTTTCTTTTGAGTATTCTTTTGAAGGAAGTCAGCCAGCTTTGAGGCGCCATGCACGCGAACTGTGTCGGCGTATTCCACAACAGCAACCTTCCTTATTACATCACTTTTTTTGGTAAAAGCAATTCCTAGTCCCCAAGCCATTAAAATGGGGAAGACAATGCCCCAGAAAAGCACGGCAGGTTCCCGAACGATTTCGAGGAAATGAGATTTGATAAGTCTGTATAACTGGTTGTTTCCTGATCTATTCATACAAATGTCTTCCGGTCATGTTAATAAATAATTCATCCAGGCTTGTGTGTCCTCCATTTAGCCGGAGAATTTCCTGGAGCGATCCCTGCGAAAGGATCAGTCCCTGATCCATGATAATAATCCTGTCACATAGAAATTCTGCCTCTTCCATGTAATGAGTCGTCAGGATCAAAGAGGTGTTGAGCTCTTTTTTCAATTGCAGGAGGATATGCCATATTTCTCTTCGTGCATTGGGATCAAGACCTGTGGTAGGTTCATCAAGCAGCAACAACTGGGGTTTGTTAAGTAATGCAACTCCAAGAGCCAGACGCTGACGTTGCCCACCGGAAAGATTATTAACAAACGCTTTCTTCTTTTCTTCCAGACCAACGAGTTGGATGACTTCATCAACACGGTCGGTCTTCAGTTTATAAAAGCTTGCAAATAACAGCATCGTTTCGTAAGCCGTGAGTTTTTCGATGAAACGGGTTTCCTGGAGCGAAATGCCAATCATCTGGTGAAGGTCGTGCTGGTGTTTCTTCCACTGCATTCCGCCGATAAAAATATCTCCCAAGTCGGGCTGCTGTATCCCTTCAATCATCTCCACCAGCGTTGTCTTACCGGC
This sequence comes from Bacteroidales bacterium, assembly GCA_036514375.1. Taxonomy (GTDB): domain Bacteria; phylum Bacteroidota; class Bacteroidia; order Bacteroidales; family JAAUTT01; genus JAAUTT01. The sequence continues at coordinate 1,588 of DATBXH010000887.1, forward strand.
TCCGTTTGGCCCCAGCACAGCAACAAATTCGCCACGGTTAATGGAAAGATCCACTCCCTTGATGGCTTTAACATCTTTAAAGGATTTTTGTACGTTGCGTACCTCCACGATGTAGTTCTTATCCATAACCTTTTTATGATCAGATATTATTTCGTAAATTATCTGGTATTCCGAGATAAATAATTTATGTCAGGCAATGTTTTCCAATTTGCAAAGATGAAAGTTTAAACAAGATTTTACAAGCATTGGTTTAATTAAAAAGAGGATTCGTTTGAAATGTCCGGAAAAATATTGCCATTGAAGATCCTATGCGTCTTTATTCTCAAAGCCCTAAGTATTTTTACCTACCTATTATTGGCTATTTAAAATACCGTTGAAATGGTATTGTGGTTAACTTTTATTCAGCAGATATTTGACAAAATAAATTCAGTAATAACCTATAATTTAACCGCCATGAAGAAATTAGCTGTTATTTTAATTTTATTGGTTCTGGCTCGTGCCGGACATTCGCAATCGACCAACGATATTTTAAATGTGTTGGTGCAACGAAAACTGGTTACCCGTGAAGAAGCAGATTCGTTACGTGCCGATGCTGCCTTAAAACAGCAGGAGGCTGATGCAAAACGCAAATCATTTCCCATCGTTGCAGGCAAAACTATCCAACTGTCAGGTTTTACTCAAATACGCTATCAGAATCTGGAAGAAAAGGGGAAGAAAAGCGGTTTCGATATTCGTCGCGCACGACTCGACCTGAAAGGCACTATTTCTCCATATTTTGGATACCGGTTTCAACCGGATTTTGCAGGAACATCAACAGGCGCTTTTGCCAAATTGCTGGATGCTTATGCCGAAGTTAAGCTTGTCGATTATTTTAATTTGACCATAGGTCAGCAGAAAGTTGCATTATCGTATGAAAATCAGGTTTCTGACAATAAATATGAGAGTATCGACCGTTCACAGGTTGTTGAAGCACTGGTTGCCCGGAGCAAGGATGTCATTGGCAATCATAATGGCCGCGATATAGGAGTTCAGGCTAGCGGAAGCCTTTTTAAAATTGGCGATCGTCCGTTGGCAGATTATCAGGTAGGTGTTTACAATGGAGCCGGTATTAATGTATCAGCTGATAACAACCAATCGAAAGACGTGGCAGCCAGGGTTATATTTCATCCTGTTGCCGGACTCGATTTAGGGGGAAGTTATTACAATGGGGTAGGATATTACCTGGTAAACGCTACCGATAAAACGGCAAGGAATAAAGGCCGCAGCCGCTGGGGAACTGAGCTGAGCTACGAATGGCAAAATGTTTCCATTCGGAGTGAGTACCTCCAGGGGAAAGATAATGTTATTACCAAAGCCGGATATTACGTGCAGGCGGCTTATTTCCTGATCCCGCAAAAGTTTCAGGCCGTTGTAAAATACGATAATTACGATCCTGATAAAGATGTGTCCAACAATGCCACTACTCTTTATACCATAGGATTAAACTATAATTTCAATGCCAATGCCAGGATACAGGGGGCCTACACGTTTAAGGAAGAACAGGGACCCAAAATCAGCAATAATTACGCAGTATTTCAATTTCAAATAGGTTTTTAAAGCTTAATAAACAGTAAGATGAAAAAAATAATCGTCTATGTAAGTATCGTTTTTTTACTTTTGAATATATCTATAAGTAAGTCATTTAGTCAGACAAAGGACAATCTCGAAGGAAACATTACTATTTCAGGAGCGTTTGCTCTCTATCCCATGGCGGTGAAATGGGCTGAAGAGTTTAAGAAACTTCATCCCAAAGTCAGGATCGACCTCTCAGCAGGAGGAGCCGGAAAAGGTATGACAGATGCCATCGCTAAGATAGTTGATATTGGTATGGTTTCGCGCGATATTTATCCGGAAGAAACAAAAAAAGGAGCTTACGGCATTGCTGTTACCAAGGATGCGGTAGTGGCCACCATCAGTGCATCCAATCCGCACCTGCCAGATATCCTTGCCCGGGGATTAAAGAAAGATGCACTTAACAATATATTCACCACTGGTAAAGTTAAGACCTGGGGACAGGCAGTAGGCATAAAAGGGGCCACCCCGGTTCGGGTATACACGCGTTCCGATGCTTGTGGGGCAGGAGAGAGCTGGGCAAAATATTTTGGCAAAAAACAGGAAGATCTTTTGGGCGTCGGTGTTTTTGGCGATCCGGGACTGGCCCTTGCCGTACGAAGAGATCCTCAGGGTATTGGATATAACAACATTGGCTATGCCTACGACTCAAGAACCAAACAGCCAAATCCCGGAATCAAAATAGTACCGCTGGACCTGAACAATAATGGTAAGATCGATCCTGATGAGAATTTTTATGGCACACTCGACCAGCTTGTTGCTGCCATTGCCAACGGTAAATATCCGTCGCCGCCGGCCCGCGATCTTTATTTTGTTACCAGCGGGAAACCCGCGAAAAAAGTATTGGTGGAATTTATCAAATGGGTTCTTACCGATGGTCAGAAATTTGTTCACGAAGCAGGCTACATCTCTCTTTCAAAAGATAAACTACAAAAGGAACTGGAGAAAGTAAAATAAGACAAGTAAGTACGGTTTTCTTTCCAATTTTCTACAATTTTTCCCTGTATCTTTGATGGAAAAGGTTAGTCGTGAAAATTTTGATTGTAGAAGATGAAACAACCCTGATGGAAACCATAACATCGTTTCTCGAAGAGGAAGGCTACAGGTGCGAACAAGCCGATAATATTACGCTTGGCTCCGAAAAGCTGAACCTCTACGAGTACGATTGTTTATTGCTGGACATCGGCTTACCCGATGGTAACGGACTCGACCTGGTAAAAGAGTTAAAACGGCTTCATCCTAAAACCGGTGTTATCATTATCTCTGCACGCAATTCCCTTGACGACAAAATTACAGGGCTCGATCTTGGTGCAGACGATTATATTTCCAAACCATTCCATCTCACAGAACTTAATTCCCGCATCAAATCCGTACTTCGTCGTATAAAGTTTGACGGGAAACCGGAAATAATCATTGGGAAACTTCGTATTTTACCCGATTCACGCAAAGTTTTTGCAGACAACGAGATGATTCCGCTGACCAAAAAAGAATTTGACCTGTTGATATTCTTCATTACCAATCCTAAGCGTGTATTGACAAAGGAATCGATTGCCGAACATCTCTGGGGCGATTTTGCCGATTCGTCCGACTCTTTTGATTTTGTTTACTCTCAAATAAAGAACCTGCGCCGAAAGTTACTTGAAAAAACAGGATTTGATTACTTTCAGAATGTTTACGGGTCAGGATATGCATTTAACTCGAACGAATAAGCTTAATATGAGGCTTCAAAACAAAATAAACATCAGGTTTCTGCTACTCATTGTAGCCGTGTTTTCGCTGGCTGGTGTGGTGCTCTATTTCATGCTGGATGTTGTAGTTGACCGAAATATTGATGACATGCTTGAGAACAAAGCGCATAAAATAAAGCACAACCTTCGAAATCATCCTATTCAGGAAGCGAGAATTGAATCGCCGGATCAGTCTGTAACCATTACCCGTGTTAACCAGGGTTCGGAATTTACACGCTTTTCTGATACGTTAATTTACGACAAGCACGATCGTGAAAACCTCAGTTACCGGAAAATGTTTTTTGGAATGAACGCGGATGGAAAGTGGTACGAAGTTTCCATTTCCATCTCCAGGCTGGAAGCTGAAGACATGATCGAGGTCACCTTTTATTTCATGTTGGGCCTTTTTGCTTTCATAGCCTTGGTTTTGTTTCTTTTAAATCGTTGGCTGTCGACTTCCGTTTGGAAACCTTTCTTCAGGACACTGGGAGATATTAAGATTTTCAAAATTAGCAACAGGAATGAGATTGTCTTTGAAAAAAGCAATGTGTATGAATTTACGCAGTTAAACGAGGTGCTGACTGAGATGATGCAGAAAATACGGACAGATTTCACCAATCTGAAAGCCTTTACTGAAAACGCTTCACATGAAATGCAGACTCCGCTGGCTGTCATGAAATCGAAGCTCGAAATGACACTCCAGGATAAAACCCTCAGCAGCGAGCGTTATCATCAGGTGCGTACCGCATACGAAGCTGCTTCCAGGTTGTCGAAATTAAATGAGGCGTTGCTTTTACTGTCAAAGATTGAGAATAAACAATTTGTCGAAGAATTTGAAACCAACCTCTGCAATTTGATTATGGAACGGTTGGATTTTATTGAGGAATTGATAGCGCTAAAGAAAGTAACAGTTTCTGTAGATTTAACCACGCAGGTTACAGTA
>DATBXH010000888.1:0-2105 GCA_036514375.1 Bacteroidales bacterium
TTCGATGTACGAACAATACCCGTACCACTGATGATATAAAATACCTCTTCGTTCATTTCATGATAGTGATAGCTGTAAGCCTGGTTTCCTGGTTCCACTTCTACAAAATTAACACGGCACCGCGTGGCATCGCTCCTGGGGATTACTTCTTTTACTGTAAATTCATTACCAACACCCCTGTTCATTTTCTGACCTTCTATTGAATTACGGTTTTTTACGGCAAGTTCTTTCATGGTTTTTTCCTCCGTTATTAGTTATTTTAATTCAAAGATAAAATACCTTAAAACCTTGTGCAAGAGAGTTCGTAACGCACCTTTTTGGTTAGAAATGTTTATTTCCAGTTAGTTATTACACCATCTTTTTTTAAAAATCCGAAATTTTTCTAAAATGTTAAAAGCTATCCAAACCGATCTCTACTCTCCAAAAGAGATTTTTGTATATTTGAAGAGTTTAAATCAAAATAATGAAAGAACTCGATTTACGGTACCCGACATGTCCGATCAGAAATATCCTCAGCAGAATGAGTGATAAATGGTCGTTATTGATTCTCCGTTCCCTGCATAAGAACGGTACCATGCGTTATAAGGATTTAATGAAAGCCATCCCCGATATATCGCAGAAAATGCTTTCGTGTACACTGAAACGACTGGAAGAAGATCATCTTTTAAACCGGAAAATGTATCCGGAAATACCACCCCGTGTGGAGTACTCCTTAACCGAAACATGTAAGCAACTTATGCCAGCTTTGCAAATGATGATTGACTGGGCGCAGATGCATTTTGAGGAAATCACGAAGTAATCCGCGCATCATAATCCAAATGCCTTATGCCGAATTCACGTTACGTTTATCTTGCATAAGAAATTTTGCAAACACGGCAACTATAATTAGTGCCGATATTCCCTGGCAAAGCAATGTATGAGGAGCCCCGATATGTTGAGATACGGTACCGGCCATCAGGCTTCCCAATGGTAACATTCCTGTCATGGCCATGATTAAAAAACTCATGACCCTCCCCCTCATCATGGCATTTGTATGAACCTGAACGATGGTGAGGCAAATGGTAGTTTGAGACACGGCACCAAATCCGAATATAATTGCGAATACCATAGCAAGAGGAAAATAACTGACAAAAGAAAAGAATATAAGGCCAACGCCCATGATAATGGTATTGGCGAGTAATACAAACTTCAGATCCGCTCCGGGTTTTAAAGAAGCCAAAAAGAAAGTGCCGCCAATCGCTCCCAATCCTATAAAGCTTCGGATATAACCAAACGTTGACGCATCACCTTTATAGATTTCTTTCGCAAATACCGGTAATAAGGTATCATACGATAAAACCAGAAGACTTACCAACGAAATGATAAGTAATATCATACGTAACGTTGGCGTATGCTTTAAATACTGTAAACCGTCGGAAAGTTCAGATGTAAAATTCTTTTTTACCGGCGGCAGCGCATGGTATTGCGGTAGCTTCATGAGCAACAGCGATGTAATGACAGCGACAAAGCTCACCGCATTTAAAAGAAAACAAATACCTGCTCCAAACTTTACGAGAATAATACCCGCAATTGCCGGTCCTACAATAACGGCGAAATTTACCATGGAAGAATTGAGTGCTACTGCATTGGGGAGATCATCCTTATCGATTACCATCTCATGTATCAAAGGCTGCCGTGCGGGAGAATCGAATGCATTGATCACTCCTAAAACAGCATTAAGTGCTAATAATTCCCAAACGGCATAGTGATTGGTGAGTGTTAACAGGGCAAGCACTGCAGCTTGTATCAATGAGGCAACTTGAGTAATCAGCATTATTTTGTAACGATTGTGTCTGTCCGCAACGATACCTCCCAATAAGGAAAACGCAAATCTTGGAAACAGCAGCGCAAATATGGCCATACCTAACATAAAGGTTGAATGAGTCAAAGAATAAACGACCCAACTAATACCGGTATTTTGCATCCATGTGCCAATTTGAGAAACAGACTGCCCTGTAAAATATAAACTAAAGTTGCGGCTTTTGAAGGCTCTGAATGTGCTTATCCGATTTATTTCCATATTGTAGAATGCTTTCAACCTCACATTTTATCCTTATTGGCAAAAT